>JAUVLY010000056.1 GCA_030600505.1 Candidatus Falkowiibacteriota bacterium | reverse complement strand
TTTGTGTTGATTTTTTATCTTTTGACATGTCTAAATTAAAGTAAAGCACCAAATTATAAATTCCAAATAACAAATAAATTCAAAATCCCAAATTCAAAATCCCAAACAGTTTTGATCATTGAAATTTTAAATTTGGAGCTTATTTGTTATTTGGTGCTTGTTATTTGTAATTCTATTTCCATTAATCTATTATATTTTGCTAAGCGCTCCGAGCGTGACAACGACCCGGATTTGATGTAGTCGCAGCTGGTAGCCACAGCCAAGTCGGCGATGAAAGTGTCACAGGTCTCACCCGAACGATGCGAGGCCATGGTCTTCATATTATGTTTCTGCGCTAGTTTAATAGTAGCAATCGTCTCGGTAAGCGTTCCTACCTGATTTGGTTTGATAAGAATCGCGTTAGCCGCATGCTCTTTGATACCGCGCCGCAATCTGTCAATATTAGTCACAAACAAATCATCGCCAATAATAAGCATTTCGCTTCCTAATTCTTTATTAAAATCACGCCAACCTTCCCAATCGTCTTCGCCATGCCCGTCTTCTATGGATATAATCGGAAATTTACGAAACCATTCATAGTATAAACCGGTAAGGGTCGCGCTGGTAAAGCTGGCATTGTCCAATTTAAAGATATACTCTTTGGTTTCCGGATTATAGAGCTCGGATGAGCCAACGTCAATGCCAAAACCAATATCTTTGCCCGGCTGATAACCGGCATTAAGGCAAGCGGCGCTGATAAACTCCAGCGCCTGAATGCTGGAATGAATATCCGGGGCATAGCCCCCTTCATTACCCACATCCGTATCCAGACCGGCGGCTTTAAGCACATGGCCCAATTCATGAAATATCTCCGCTCCCATCCTAACCATCCCCGCAAACGGTAATTCATATCCGTATTTATCCGTTTTCTGATCTGTGTTTATCCGTGTGTCGCGAAGCGGCATAATCATGAATTCCTGAAAATCAAGATTAGTGTCCGCGTGAGTACCGCCGTTAAAAATATTAAATGACGGCGTGGGTAACTTTATCTTATTCCTGCCAAATTTATATGTCTTCCTAATATATTCGTAAAGCTCTAAATTGTTAGCGGCTGCCCCGGCCCGGGCCACTGCCAAAGAAACTGATAAAATCGCGTTGGCACCCAGCTTTTTCTTATTTTTCGTGCCATCCAGTTTGATCATGGCCTCGTCTATCAATTCCTGCTTAGTCGCGTCCATACCGGCCAAGACTTTGTTTATCTTAGTGTTTACATTATTAACCGCCTTAAGCACCCCTTTACCGTCATAGCGCTTTTTATCACCATCGCGCAATTCCCAAGCTTCATGTATGCCGGTACTGGCTCCACTCGGCACACTGGCTTTGGTGATGATGCCATTATCAAGCTCAACTTTCGCCTCAAGTGTAGGATTACCGCGTGAATCTAAAATTTCCCTTGCTTTAATTTTTTTTATTTTTGTCATATTATTTTTCAATAATAATTAATCATATTAATCATTCTACAAATTGGAAAAATCAAAAGGGTAAGAAAAAACTATCTTTTTATCATTAACATTTTTCTCCCTCCTGTTAACTAAACTGACCAAATAACCTTTTTTAAGTTTGTAAGTATCCATAAAAGAAACCAAACCTCTTAAATCCTTGCTGTTTTGTCTGGCTTTGAATTTAATCTCATAAGGAATAATTCTGCCCTGATCTTCCATAACCAAGTCGATCTCTTGCCCCAATTTACTGCGCCAAAATTTTATATTTTGTAATCCCCTTTTGTACTTGTTAGCTTCGCTAATCGCAAAAGATTCAAAAAGAAAACCCGCGTCAGCCCGAGAGTTAATGTCCTGAAAATTCTTAAGAAAATAATTTCTTATTCCGTTATCCCAAAAATAGTATTTCGGGGTTTTTATTATTTCTTTATGCTTATTGGAAAAAAATGGATTCAATTTATAAAGAATAAAAGTGTCCTCAAATACCGATAAATATTCTTTCACCTCCCTTACGTAAGTGCCGACCTCTCTGGCAATATGGCTGTAATTTATGATCTGCCCCTGGTCCGCCGCTATTATTTTTAAACATTTTTTTACTTTTTCAATGTCATCTATCTTCATTAGTTCAATCAGGTCTTTCTTAAAATAAAGATCAAAGATCGATTCCAAAACTCTAAATTTTTGATCATCGTCATCAGCCAAAGCGGCCTCAGGATAACCGCCGAACACTAAAAAATCATTTAAATAAGGCAAATACGCGTCAAATGAAATTTTCTTTTCATCCAGCAGTTTGGCCAGGTCGCCCTGATTCTTAAATATAAGAAATTCACGAAAACTTAAAGGATGCATTTGGTAAATTATTTTTCTGCCAGCCAGACTGTCTTTAATGTTCTTTTTAATATCCAAAGAAGAAGAGCCAGTGGCATATATCTTAATCTCCGGATAATGGTCATAAAGATTTTTAAGCAGCAAGGAAATGTCCTTAAATCTTTGAATCTCATCTAAAAACAAATAATATCTCTCTCCTTTATGAAAATCATTCTGTTTAAGATAGGCAATAAAACTGTCGGTTGATGAAACAATTTCATAATTAGCTATATAATCCAAATCTAAATACAGAGTTGTCGCTTCTTTTTGAATCTCTTTCTGCAGTTCCTTAAGTATTGTGGTTTTCCCTATCTGTCTTGCCCCTAAAATAATTATTATTTTATTATTATCTTTTTCTGTTTTTAGTTTAGGATAAATTTCTCTAAAATAAGCCATTTTTTATCAATTAATACTATTTTAACAATTTTGTAATTTTAGTATATACTAATATAATTTATTTGTCAAAATAGTTAAATACAAAATAAACATTACTATCCAAAATTTCCCTGGCGTTTATTTTTTTTATTTTACTCATACTACACTTTTTTCAAGGTATTTTATGTAGTGTTTTTTACTTTTTTTACACTAGATTGAATATATTGTAAAGTATAGTTTACAAAATAACATATTACATTGATATCCTACTCTTTCTGACAAAAAATCAAAGCCACATTCTTAGGCCTGGTTTCGGCGCCACCAGTTGCGTCGCTGTTGTGAAGTAAATGAGCTAATGCTAACATATTAGCGGAACCCGGGGTGGCACCGCCTCCACCAGTCCCCTGCCAATAATCTTCACTATGAACATGGCTCTCAAATTCATCATCCTGATAACTGCCACGTGTTGCCGCGCCGCTTCTGTCATCATCTCTATTATTATAAGTTGACCCGGCATCAAACGTTTCCATACCTCTTACAAACGCGCCGCGCAAGTCCGGTGTTCCGTTAGTGCCATCAGCCGGCTTCCAACCGGTTGGACAAGTATCTAAATAAAACTGCATTATCGCCCCGGCCGGCGTGCCAACGCCACCCAAGCTAGCCGCGGCCGTGCAATTATTTCCATTCTGGTCGCAATACTGGGTGGCACCTATTTGCCCTTCAACATCAAGCTTTAAGCTTCCGTCTGGGCTGGCATCACCAATACCAATATTTCCGCTGGTATTTAAAACAAAATGATCGGTTTCTCCTATTTCCCCTCCCCAGTTAATTTTAAATTTACCGCCATCTGACCGGTCAATACCCATTGAATACCAATAATTACCAGGGTCATGAAAACGTATTTTTGAATCCATATCGTCATTTTGGATCTCAATATGGCCGCCACTCACTTCTAGCTTGTTGTCCGGCCCCACCGTCCCTATCCCCACATTGCCCGTGCTGTGATCAACAAATAATGCACCATTGCCCAAATAAACATCTCCGGTTCCATTGTTGATTCTAAACGGGCGCAAAGTATTCCAAGTTCCATATTGGTCTCCTGATGCGGTTAATAACATATAATAATTATCTCCATCATTGCGATGGATAAGGCCATAGTTGCCGCTTATCGCCCTAAATTGGCCGTGTCCGCTTGCCCTGGTTCCTATAATCTCTCCGCTTGCCCGCATATTGCCAACGATATCCAAGTTCTGCCCTGGATTATTCGTCCCAACACCGACATCGCCGTTTCCATTAATTCGCATTCTTTCCACATTGTTAGTATTAAACCTAATCGGCAAATTTCCTTCTTGGGTTAATTGTGTCCCAGAGCCGGGCCCGCCGTAATGATTGACCCTAAACGATTCACCGCCTACCCCTGTTTCGCTAACCATTATACCTCCCCATGTATCAGTATTATGAACCACATGCAATTTATCTCCCGGATTATCCGTCCCTACACCCACATTGCCGCCCAAATAATAAACATCTCCGGCATTTTCCTGCCAGGGGCCGCCGGTCATTGGCAGATTGCCGGCTGGATCTGGCGGATGCGCGTTTGGCGCTACCCAGGCCATTACAAAATAATTGGCTGTTAATATAGACCCGGCAACCACGGCCGCTATCACGATTGACAGCAATGCCTTGGGTAAGTTATTTTTTATTATGGACATAAATTTTTTCGCTTATTTTATAAAATTACTATTTAAAATTAATTAAAAAATCATTTAGTTTAAAATGTTTAACACCCTTTATGTCATTACGTATCTGGTCTAGGGTAACCACAATTTTTTCATAATTATCATCAATTTTCAATAAATTACCGAATTCTCTAGCTTGAGTCTTTTCATTAAGCGCGGTCAGAGCAACCTGGATATATTTAACTTGATTATTTTTCATAGCGACAAAATCAATTTCTCTTTCACCCAAAACTCCGACAAAAACCGCGTACTCATGGCTTAATAAATGCAAATAGACAATATTCTCAATTAATTGGTCAATACCAGCCTCATTAAAACCAACAATTGAATTTCTAATGCCAATATCATTAATATAAAATTTTGAATTTAATTTAAATATCTTTTTGCCCTTAAGGTCGTACCTTTTTGCCTCATGGATAAAATAACTTGAACAAAGGCTTTTTAAATAATCCAAAATTACGCTTGGAGACACTTTAATTCCTTCGCTTTTCAAAAATTTACTGATTGAATTCGCGGAAAAAATATAGCCGATATTGTTGCATAAAAAAGAAACAAGTTTTTCCAGAAATTGAACATTCCTAATTTCAAATTTTTTCACCACGTCTTTGAGCAAAATCGTATTGTAAATATTTTTTGTATAAGTATAAACCAAATCATCGTTTAATTCAGCGCGATGAATAAATGGCAAACCGCCGTACTTAATGAATTTGTTTAAGCTATCATTATTATCTTCCAATTCGGAGAACATAAGAAATTCTAAGTAATCAAGCGGAGAAATATATATTTCAATATACCGCCCGCTTAAATACGTGGCTAACTCCGAGGAAATAATCTCCGAATTACTTCCGCTTATATAGATATCATACCTGTCTTTAAGGGCAAAACTTCTTATTGTTTTTTCAAAATCTTTGATTTCCTGAATCTCATCAACAATTAAATAAATTTTTTTATTTTTGTCGGCCCGGCTGCCGGCTTTTTTAATATATTTATCTAACTCTTTGTAAGTTGCTAAAAAATCAAATTTCAAATCTTCTTTATTTATATAAATAATATTTTTCGCCAATACTTTGTCTTTTTTCAAAATATTAATAAAAGCTTTCAAAACAAAACTCTTTCCCGACCTTCTTTGCCCGGTTATCACTTTAATAATCGGCTGATCGCGAAATTTGTTTATTCTGTTAATATACTTTTTTCTAATAACTATTCCTTTTTTCATAGTTTGAAATTTTCTTGTTTTTTATCTTTTATAAGTTTTAATTATAAACTATATTTCTCAAAAAATCAAATAAGTTTAGCTTATAAACTAAACTTTATAATATAAAACAAAAAAACAAATCATTTTTTATCATAAACATAAATTTTTTCGCTTATTTTAATAAATATTAAATATTT
>JAUVLY010000039.1 GCA_030600505.1 Candidatus Falkowiibacteriota bacterium | reverse complement strand
TGCTCCTTGCTTAGACTTTTATCACCACCGGCAACACCATGGGGCGGCGCTTGGTTTTGGAGAAAAGAAACGACCCTATTTCGTTGCGAATCTTGTTCTTAATAAAATCCGAATCTGCCGGTGTGCGCGAATCATGGTCTTTAACTATCTTTTTGACTTTCATGCGCGTGTCTTCGATCAGCTTGCGGTTCTCTTTCATATAAACAAAACCGCGCGAAATTATATCCGGATTGCCAATTGGCTCCCCTGTCTTGGAGTCGATCGTCGCGATCGCCACGATCATCCCATCAGCCGACATTACCCGGCGGTCGCGAAGAACTATATTGGAGACATCGCCCACGCCCAAGCCATCTACCATAACATAATCAGCCGGCACCTTTTCGTTGGTTACCTTACCAACTACTTCTTTGCCAGCACGCTCAATCTCTACGACCTGCCCATTATCCGGGATAAAGGTATTAGCCTCAGGAATTCCTACCTGCATTGCCAAGTCGGCATGGGCCTGCAACATATAATGACTGCCCTCAATCGGCATCAAAAATTTTGGCTTTAACAAGCGCATCATTAATTTCAAATCCTCCTGCTTGGCGTGTCCACCGGCATGTACGTCCATCATCTTATAATTAATTACCCGCGCTCCTTGCCGTACTACCATATCCATAAGACTCTGGATAGTACGCTCGTTTCCCGGAATTACAGAGGAAGAAAAAATAACCGTGTCACCCTTTTTAAGCTGAATAACTTTATGTTCCCGGTTTACCACCCGCCTAAGGAAGGCGTTGCTCTCGCCCTGGGCGCCAGTACCAAGAATTATTATTTTCTTATCCGGTAAGCGCCGCAAATCAGCGTCGCGAATTAGTAGGCTGGGGTGAAACTTAAGATAACCGATTCCGTGGGCGATCTCGACGTTGTTGTTCATGCTTCGGCCTTGCAAATATATTTTGCGGCCATGTTTCTTGGCTAGTTCAAAAATCTTCTGGATTCGGCTAAGCTGCGAGGCAAAGGTACCGATTATTATCCGACCTTCCAGATCGTTAAATATATTATCGATCTCATCCCCGATCGAGGATTCGGATACCTGGTAGCCAGGGTGAGTTGAATCGGTCGAGTCAGACATCAAGAGCATAACGCCTTCGCCGCCAAGACGGGCAATACGGTTAAGGTCTGCCGGGCTATCGTTAACCGGAGAATAATCAATCTTAAAATCGCCGGTATGAATCACTGTGCCTAGTGGCGTCCTGATAATTATCCCAAACGAATCTGGGATTGAGTGGTTGACGCGAATAAACTCAACCTTAAGGTTTTCACCAACGCTCAACCGGCTATTCTCATTAATCTCCGAGATATTTAACTTCGGACATTGCCGGTGTTCTTCGCAGCGCTTGCGAATAAGCCCGGCTGTTAACTTGCCGGTAAACATCGGCGGATTACCGATCCGACCAATAATATGGGGGATTGCCCCGATATGGTCCATATGACCATGGGTAATTATCACGCCTTTAATACGGTCGGCCTTATCTTCTAAGTAGGTGATATTAGGGATAATATAGTCGATTCCGGGCATATCTTCTTCCGGGAATTGAAGCCCCATATCAATAATAATAATTTCTTTATCATATTCAATGACCGTCATGTTGCGCCCGACCTCTTCCAGGCCGCCCAGTACTATTACCCGTAATTTGCCCTGCTGAGCCACTACTTTAGCTTGAGGTGTTAGACCTCGACGAACACGCTGGGGTGGTCTCCGCCTCGGTGCGGTTCTCCCAGTTTGATTTTTTGGTTTATATTTTGTAATCATTTTTTTAGTAAACAATAAATAGAAAACAGAGGATAAAAAATCGTTGTCTGGCTATTTAATATTTATTTAATTGTTAGAGTTTTATTATGTGCCGATGGTGGGACTCGAACCCACACGGGCCGAAGCCCACAGCGACCTGAACGCTGCGTGTATACCAGTTTCACCACATCGGCTTGATAAAAGCTAGCGAACTTGCCCACCGAAGCTTTAGCGTAGGCGGGCCACTCCGGCTAATTCTCGCGATTAATTATTAATTTTTAATTGTTATCTATCGTCCTTGGGCCAAATTAATTTTTTGCCGGTTTTAATATACCATTCATTAACATTGGCAAACCGGTCCTTGGGGAAGAGAATATTGGTGACATTAAAGCCTTTTAGATCCTTGGTCTGAATATAAGTATAGATCGGCGAGTACATAAATATTGCCGGCACTTCTTCGGCAATTATATTTTGAAACTCAAAATACTTTTCTTGCCTCAAGCTCTGGTCCAGGCTAAGCCGGGCATCCTCCAATAATTCGTCCACTTCTTTATTCGCAAAATTGGCGATATTAAACCCATTCTCCCCGGTTTGCGACGAATGCCAAAAGGCATAAGGGTCCGGGTCAGCTCCGACTATTTGACCATAGAACAAGGCGTCAAATTCTCTGGTTCTGATAACTTCGTTCTGAATTCTTGTCATTGGTAAAATCTCTACGAGTGTCTTAACACCGATTTCTTCCCAATATTTTTTTATTGCCTCTAGAATATCCCTGTTCTCATTGCGCTCCACCGTTTTTAAGGACACCGTTAAATATTTATCGTCTTTTTTTCGCCATTCACCCTCGCCCATGCCAAGGGTAATTTCAGCCTTAGTTCTAATGTCTTCTTCCTCTGAATTTATATCCTCTTCCGCCCGGCTAATATCTTCAGCACTTATACCAAACTTCTTCCAGTCAATACTATCTAATAATTCCTCGGACTTGGCTTTATTATAATCATATTTCTTAACCTCTGGGTTGTAGGCAAAACTATTAGCCAATATTGGACTGTCCACTACGTAGGCATCACCGGCCAAAGTGTTATTTATAATATCATTCCTATCAAGCGCGTAAACCAAGGCCTGGCGGACTGCCTTGTCGGCCAGAATTTTATTATGGTCCTGGTTAAAAAATATTACAGTCAACTGCGGCAAATACAATTTATGAAAATGATAAGCCTTGGGCGTTAACAGATCCGCTTTATAATCCAAGGGTAAATAGCTAAGGCCATCAATCGAATTATCGTTCATTGCCGCTACGGCCTCAACAAAATCCGGATAAAACGAATATTTTAAACCTACCAGGGCCGGAGTGTTATAATAATCCAGATTAACCTTAAGGCTATACTCTACTATATTCCCATTTTTATCTTTAACCAACTCATCAAACCGATAAAGACCGGAGCCAACCGGCTTTAAATTCAATTCTGCCAAAGAGGCGGTTTCGGGTGGAATCTGCGCCCACAGATTTGCCGGTAATACACCAAAAGTCAAAAGTTCCAAAAAGGCCGCGTAAGTATCGGCCAAAATAAACTTAAAACTATAATCCCCCAATCTTTCAGCCCCTACCCCAACAAAACTTTGTTTAAGAGGAGACTTATATTGGCTATCCTTGATTGCCGCAAAGGTAAACAAAATATCATCGGCTGTTAATAATGTGCCGTCGTGCCACTTAACATCATTACGGATATTAAATGTGTATTCTTTATTGTTTTCACTAATTGAATACTCACTAATTAAATCATTAACAAGCTCGCCATTTGATCCACGCTTAAATAACGAGGAATAAACCAATTGGCTTAGATCATTGTCAACATCGCTAACTGTCGAATACAAAGAATTAATATATTTCGGAGAACCAATCAGGCCTTCGCTATAGATCCCACCAGCTACGGGCACGACTTGCAAATTATTAAAATAAAAATAAACACCCAAGGAAACAATTGATAAAAATATTACTATAAAGCTTAATCGAATCGCCCATAATTCCTTAGGACTTAAATATTTTTTGATATACTTAAGCTGGCGAAAATTGGGAATTCTTTTTTTGCTCAAATTATAAACCAACCGGCGATCCATCTCCAGTTGTTTTCTCCCAATTTTTTTATTTTTTTGCCCGGTCTTATCCCTAGACAAAAAAATTCGAACCAACAAATTTTTAGCTTTTCGTCCTTGCCGAAGCGGGAAGCTAAATATTTTATTGGCAATTGATTTTAATGAGTTCACAATTTATATTACAATTTTAAATTCGCATGTGCCCCATTTGTAGCGGGGCTTTTGCCGTCAGGCAAAATAACATAAAGTTGCCCTACATTATGATGTTGGCTAAAGAGATCGCGAAAAAAAGCACGCTAAGCACAATAGTAGCGTAGAATAATTTCTTTTCTAGCCCGCGCTTGGACGCATAAACATTTCCTTCACCACCACCGCCAAATAAACCCGATACACCACCTCCCCGATTTTGCATAAGAATCACGATCATCAATGAAACCGCGATAACAACTTGAATAATATTTAAGAGTTCCATAGTTATATATTACTTACTTACTTCTTTGACTATCTTGTCCAGTACTTTCTTGTTATTTACAGCTAGGTCGGCTAGAATTTTCCGGTCCAACTCTATCTTATTTATTTTTAGCAAATTTATAAACCGGGAATAGCTAAGACCGCGCTCGCACACAAAGGCACCGATCTTGATCTGCCACAAAGCGCGAGTGGTGCGTTTCTTTTTCTTACGGTCAACATAGGCGTGTTGTCCGGCTTTAACGCGAGCTTCTTTGGCTTGTTTTATTAAATTTTTCCGGCCCCACTTATAGCCCTTAACTTTCTTTAATAATCTTTTTCTTTTGGCTACGTGAGTGGTTCCTCTTTTTACTCTAGACATATTTAATTTAGGTGTTAGGTTTTAGGTGTTAGGTTTTAGGCAAAAGATATCAATTTATTTATCTCTAACAACCTAATAGCTAAAAGCTAATAACCTAGTTATATGGCATTAATGTTTTAATGGTTTTTTTAAGACTTTTGTCAGTATCAATATCACGCCTTTTTTTGCGCTTAATATTCCCGCTTTCACGAGCATTAAAATGGTCTTGTCCAGCCTTTCTTTGCTTAATTTTCCCTGTTTTGGTAATAGTAAAACGTTTAGCCGTTGCTTTATGAGTTTTAATTTTAGGCATATGGTTATTTCGCTTCGCGAAAGCCCCTCTACAAATAGGGCACATGCGAATAAATAATTTATCTTATATTCGCGTATACTAGCGAATTAACATCATTATAAATAAAAAACAGGCGGCATTAGCCTGATAACTGGCATTACTTTCCTTTATTTATCAGTACCATTGTAAAACGTCCGCCCTGTCTTGTCAAGTCCTGTTCGCGAAGTATGTTTAAATCCTCGACTTGTTCTAACTCGGCCGCGAATTTATTAATAATTTCTACCGCCTTTTCCGGGTGAGCCCTTTCCCGGCCTTTAAGTATTAAATCTATTTTTAATTTATGGCCTTTTTGAAAAAATTTCTTGGCTTGCTCCAGGCGAAAAACATAATCATGCTTACTGATCCTAACTGACAGGCGGATGCCCTTGGTTTCTACCTTTTTTTGCTGCATTTTCTGTTTATGGGCTTTCTTTTCCTGGTCATATTTAAATTGTCCATAATCCATAACTTTCACCACCGGTGGCTTGGCGGTAGGATTTACCTCCACCAAATCCATCTCAACTTCTCGGGCTCGCCTAAGCGCCTCATGCGTTCCCATATTACCGTGCTTAACGCCGTTTTCATCAATAAAAAAAACTTCCGGTGCCCTAATTTGCCCGTTAACCCAGAATTTTTTTTCAATTTTTGGCTTTGCTTTACGCCAAGTCCTTCTCATATAACCATTAACTATTAACTATTAGCTATTAACTACTGATCTCAACGATAATAGTTAAAGGCTAACTGTTAACAGTTAAATGTTAATTGTTAAAAGTTGCATACTGAGCGGGTAAGGGGAATCGAACCCCTCTATCCACCTTGGCAAGGTGATGTAATAGCCACTATACCATACCCGCCTTCGCTCTGCGCAACAGAGCTTCGGCGGGCAAGCCCGCTATCAGCTCCGAGGAGAGATTAGGATTTTTGCTTTATTGACGGGGCAAACCCGCCACTATTCACAAACACTTTTGAAATTAAAATATAATTTTCTACACTATGTGGTGTTTGATATCTGAATTCGCATGTGCCGCATTTGTAGCGCGGCTTTTTCCGCTAGGAAAAATAACATAAAAAAGCTACATCCGGTAGCTAAATACTGAGGTTATTATAGAGTAAAACTTGAATTTTAGCAAGGGCTTTACAAAAATAATAAAAAATGTTATTATAAGCCTGCCAGAAAATGAAAAAAACATCATTTATCAAGTATAAATATGCCTACATTAGCTATAAACAAACGAGCCAGATATGATTACGAAATAACTGACACTTATGAAGCCGGCATAGTTCTTTATGGCTATGAAGTTAAATCAATAAAAACCGGGCAGATATCTCTTAAGGGCGCTTTTGTTACTATAAAACAAGGTGAGTTATTTTTAACCAATTCTCATGTCCCTTTATACAAAAAAGCCAGCACCATTACGGATTATGACCCGGATCGGCCGCGCAAATTATTAGTAAAATCCGCTGAAATTAAACGTTTGATTGGAAAAAAGCATGAGCAAGGTTTGACATTTGTCCCCTTAAAACTTTATACTAAACGTAGTTTGATCAAGTTAAAATTCGCCCTAGCTCGCGGCAAAAAGAAACACGACAAGCGGGAGGCAATCAAAAAACGGGATATTGATAAAAAAATACGTACATTGACAAAAGAAAGATATAAATAAAAAACTACAAGCACCAAATAACAAATATCAAATAAATATCAAATTCAAAATAACAATGACCAAAACAAAACGTTTGGAATTTGTTATTTAAAATTTATTTGGAATTTGGAGTTTGTTATTTGTTATTTACTTGCCTTTGGTCAATATTCGCATGTGCCCCATTCGTAGTGGGGGCTCGCCGAAGGCGATAACATGGGGATGCAGGGAATCGATAGCAAGACTGCCGATAAGCATTCGGAACGTGAAAACCGGGCACTCACGTAAAAATGCCTGGAAACATATAAATGCCAAAAACGCATTAGCAAAAGTACGGACTGCTTTCAGCATGCCTGCCTTTGCGCCAGTTGTTGCATAAATTTGCGACGACCATCCGAGCTGGTGATGTCTGATAACTTGTCTAGGGTGTCATAAACATCAGGCTAGGCGTAGGAAAAGTTCTTGGCCTGCGTTAAAACTAAAGAGGACTGGTTGTAATTCGCTTTTGTTCAGTTTATAGGATTACAATAAGATATGTAACTGATCTACTTTCGTAAATGTGCTTACTTGGAAACTTGCTAGACGCGGGTTCAACTCCCGCCATCTCCACTAGAATAACCATTAACCATTAACTTTTAACAATTAACTAAAAATAAAATTAAGGATTAATTGTTAACTGTTAATTTGTTAATTGTTAATAGTTAACTGTTAATTTGTTAATTGTTAATAG
>JAUVLY010000100.1 GCA_030600505.1 Candidatus Falkowiibacteriota bacterium | reverse complement strand
ACCCAAAATGCAGAAATGTAAAAAATATAAAAGAAAATAATAATTCCACCGGCATCAAATGCCCTGAATGCGGCAAAGGAGAAATCGTCCAAAAACGAAGCAAACGCGGTGTCTTCTACGCCTGCGACCAATACCCGGACTGCAAAACCGCTTTTTGGGGCAAACCCACAAAAGAAAAATGCCCAAACTGCGGCGCCTTAATGATCGAAACTAAGCAAGGCGCTAAGTGCTCCAGCAAAGATTGCGGGTATACGAAGTAGGTGAGACGGCAGCTTAATCTAATATTATGTTGGAGCAAGGCCTCTGGCCTGCGACGTTAAAAGCTTCTAAATTCGCGGGCGGGACGCCCGGCTCAAACATAAAAATTTTAAAAAAATCCGGTATTAAACCGGATTTTTTATATTTTAAATTTTAATTTTACTCTATTTACTGTTTACTATCTTTTTTCTTTTTTCTTTTTTTTCTGCTGTCTGCTGTCTGCTGTCTGTTGTCTACCTTATCCTTAATAACATCAACCAATTTCTTTACCCCTTCTGAGATTAGGAGTAAATACGACGTGGTGTGCTCCAATCTTTCTTTTATGGTTTTAATCAGCTCATCGATTTTATGTAAACGGCTGCGCATATCCTTAATAACCGCAAACACTTGCTGCAGTATCCGGGCCAAATAATACACTGCCCAACAGCTAAAAACCGCCAAACCAACTATAGCCGTTGCGATCGCGATATTTAATAGGTCTTTACTTGTTTCAAACATATTTTGATTTAATATTATGTTGGAGCTAGGCCTCTGGCCTGCGACTTTCGAGCGATAAAATCTCGCGGGCGGGACGCCCGGCTCAAACATGCCACTGTTTTTTTAATTCGCATGTGCCGCATTTGTAGTGCGGCTTTTTGCGCTAGCAAAAATAACTTTAAAAGTCACGAATCTGCGCATCAAACTTATCCCTTAACCTTTCTATTAATTCTGCTTGCACTTTATCAACCTCATCACCGGTTAAGGTCCGCTCAGAGCGATAAACTACGTGAAAGGCAAGATTCTTTTTGCCTGGTCCTAATTTCTCACCCTGATAGACATCAAACAGCTCTACTTTTTTAATCAATTCGTTAAAACCGCTTATCTCATCCCTAATATCATTATACAATACTTTTTCACTAACCACAAAAGCCAAGTCGCGGGTTAACGCGGGAAAACGGGCAAATTCCTCATGGCTATAATCACCCTGGGCATTTACCGCGCGGTATAATTTGTCCAAGTCCAGCTCAACAATAGCAACTGCCTTTTTAATATTATTTTTACGTTTGCATTCCCGGCTAGCCCGACTGACTGTTCCCAGCGCAGCGCCGGCAATTATTACCCTGGCATTATGACCGCCCTTTGCCCAGGCCGGACCGGTTTCCATTACTTCGTATTTTATCGGCAAATGAAAATAATTGGCAAGCAAACCAACAATACCTTTAACGCGGCCAAAAATATTTGTTTCATCTTCGCCGGCAACCAGGATACCAAGGCGCTTAACTTGCATTGGGAGCGCATCCCCGTCACTTTTATTTTTGTGATAATTCCCTTCAACCTCTAAAAACACATTCCCAATCTCGAATATTTCAAAACTTTCGAAACGGGCCTGGTTAGTCTTAACGTTTAATAATAAATTTGTAGCCAATGACTGTCGCAGTAGTCCGGCATCTTTTGTGATTGGATTCACTAAGCGGATATGCTTATTATATTCAACTCCAAGCTTTTTAAGCTGCTCTTCGCCTACAAATGAATAATTTTTTACTTCCATGGCTCCTTGACCTACTAATACATTTTTTACTTCGCGCTCAAACTGCCGCTCTTTGTTTATCTCCGGTGCTTTCATTTTAACCAAAGGCATTTTAAACTCCAAATTATCATAACCATAAATTCTGGCAATTTCTTCCGCCAAATCTTCTTTTATAGAAACATCCTTGGTCGCTCGCCAGGTAGGTACGCTTACTAATAATTTATTTTTTTTGTTTGTTACGCCAAAACCCAGGGACACCAGGGTATTTACGATCTTTTCTTTTTTTATCTCTTGGCCGATAAAACCATTAAGCCAATTTAAATCCAATTCAATCGGGCCTTGGTTCAGTTTAAATTTTTTCTCGTCCGCTACCCTAGAAACGATCTTGGCGGACGGACACACTTTGTTGATTAATTCTATTGTGCGTTTTAACGCTTGCTCGCAGAGATTCGGGTCAAGCGCTTTTTCAAATCGCTTGCTGGCCTCGGTCCGGAGCCCCAGAGTAGCAGAGGTCTTGCGGATTGAGACAAACTCAAAATTAGCCGACTCAAGTACGATTGCCGTGGTTTCATTATTGATCTCCGAATTTTCGCCGCCCATTACGCCAGCAATTGCCACCGGTTTGGCCTGATCGGTAATTAAAAGCATATTCTCGTCCAAATCCCTTTTCTCACCATCCAGCGTTGTAATGGTTTCTCCTCTTTTGGCTTGACGTACGCCAATCTTAACCTTGTTGTCAGTTGAAAACTCAGCTTTAAGTAGGCGGGCATCAAAGGCGTGCAAAGGCTGGCCCAGCTCAAGCATTACGTAGTTGCTAATATCAACAATATTGTTTATCGGCCTCTCGCCCACTGCTATCAGCCGCTCACGCAGCCACTCAGGGGACTCTTCAATCTTGATTGAATCCATTACCACCGCCATATAGCGCGGGCAAAGATCCTGATTTTCAACTCTAAGTTTTATCTCCACATCCTCACTGTCCACTGCGATATCCGCTTGCCCTAAATTTCTAAATAATTTAGTGGTCTTAGTATTAAGAAAGGCGGCTACTTCACGGGCCATACCGTAATGGCTCCACAAATCCGGCCGGTGGGTAATAGATTTATTATCCACTTCGTAAATCACGTCTTTTAGGCCTAAGTATTCACCGAAATTTTGACCAACCCTAGCGCTTTTATCCAATATCAAAATCCCCAAATGGTCCGAGCCCAGACCAAGCTCGTCTTCCGCGCATAACATGCCTTTGGATTTTACTCCCCGGATCTCAGCCGCGGTAATTTCCACGCCATTAGGTAGTTTAGCGCCGACCAAGGCAACCGGCACTTTTTGCTTGACTTCAATGTTTGTTGCCCCGCAAACGATTTCCTCTTCACCACTGCCGGTATCAACCAAGGCCAGCTGAAGTTTGTCCGCGTTTGGATGCGACTTAACTTCTTTGATCTTACCAACTACAATATGGTCATATTTTTTTGCTTCAAGAATAACGTCGTCAATCTCAACCGTATGGGTAGTTAACTTCAAACCTAAACCCTCCGCCGTAACTGAACGCGGAATATCTACGAAATCTTTAAGCCAATTTAGAGATAGGTACATAGTTTGTCCTCATAACTCATAACTTGGAACTCATAACTATCATTTTATCAAGCTCCAGAGCATAGCGCCGATTTTATCGGCTAATTCCAAGCCATAAGTATATTCTTTCTTATTTATATATTTTATGTCG
>JAUVLY010000083.1 GCA_030600505.1 Candidatus Falkowiibacteriota bacterium | reverse complement strand
TTTTATAAATAATAACTCTAAAACAAAAAATAACCGAAAGGGAGAAATAATTATGACACCAAACACTACAGACCCAAAATTCGTTTGCACGACTAGACTGATAGGGAAAATAGTAAAAATTCCCTTCCTATTACAGTTAGTAAAAATAGGAGAAACCTGTTCCGTTTGTGGAAACCAAAAAAATACTCATCAAGTATTTAAAATTCTTGATAAAAAAATCAAGGATGAAAATCAAAATCTTTTAAGCGATGAGGAGCTTAAAGAAATTGACTTAAAAAAATTGGAAAAACAAATTAATAAAAAATTATTTGAGGAAACTGATGTATGCATGACATGTGGGGCCAGATTATCTGGCCAATAACAAACTCTTCAAAACCATTCATTAAAAAGGAGGGGAACATGGTACTTACAATAGTTTTACCACACTTAAATGAATTGTCACTAGAAGCTCTTTCCAAATTAGACAATAGAACACCTTGTCATGTTATTGACCCACAAAAACTCAGAAACAAAGATGACAAGGCAACGGTACGGGCAATATTGTGCAAAAATGTTGCGGGATGGTATGTGCTAATAAAAGAAAAACAATATATAAGAAAAGTATTGTCAAGGAACGAGATTGATTACGGCGATACTGTATTAAAAAAGCCTCCAAAGGGTGAGGCTCTCTTCAGAACAGTGGAAGAACTCTTTAAAAAACTGGAGGAATTAGATTACGAAATCTCGTAATCAAAAGGCGGTCTCATGGAAGCATGAACGACCGCCTTATTTTTTTATCTAATTATTTTTAACAATTAAATCTTGTAGAAAAAAGCTTTGTTTTCTTTTTTAAATTTCTTAGATTTACGCTGAAATAACTTTTGGTTCTTGCTTAGCCAATCCAGTTTGCCACGCCTGTCTTCCAGGGGGATGCCTTTGTCCAGACTAAGATTCATAATATTAAAACCAGTGCTGATAATAATCGTGTCTGGCCGACATTCAAACTTAAATTTTTTGCCCATACCCCGCAGATCATCCGGGTACAAATGGCAATAAATAAAATCCGCGTCCCGCACATTTACCCGGTGAACTTCTTTTCTGACTACATTTATCTTAGTCTCTCGCACCAAGGTCTGGGCCCAGGAAACCAAAAAGGGAAATAAGTTAGGCTCTATAGCGGTTAATTTAGCCTGAGGATATTTACGCTCCAAAGCGTGGAAAAACCCGGAACGCCCGGTTGAAAAGGCGATACAATTTTGCTTGCCTTCCGGCAGCTCAAACTCATTAATGATCTGCTCCACTACCCAAGGCCGCGAAGGAATAAAAGGCAAAAAGCCCCTAAGTAGTATATCAAACAAAAAACGGGCAGTGAAATAAACAATCGTAATGATTATTGCTCCGGGAATAATATGGGAAAGCATAAATATATTTTATATTAGAAGTCCGCTTGATTAAAAAAGAAAACATTAAGATTATAATCTTCCTCGGTGAATGACACAAAAATAATTTTTTCAAATTTATAATATTGATGGCTTTGCAGCCATTCGCGTACTGATGAAAAAGCGATTTCCGTGGCCTCTTCTTTGGGATAGCGATAAAGGCCGGTTGATAAATTCGGAAAAGCAATAGACCTGATATTGTGCTCAAAAGCTAAGCTAAGACAAGACTGATAGCAGTTGCTAAGCAATTCATCTTCGTTCCCATTCTCAGAGCCATATTTTGGGCTAACAGTATGGATAACATGCTCAGCCAATAAATGATAGCCTTTAGTGATAACCGCCTCACCGGTCTTACAGCCACCGATTCGCTGGCATTCCGCGAGCAACTCGGATCCGGCCGCGGCATGAATCGCTCCATCCACTCCCTTGCCTCCACCCAGATTCTCATTAGCCGCGTTAACGATCGCGCCAACACCCAACTTAGTAATATCACCGTGTAAAACCTGAAGCTTAGTCGTAAACCCTGAAGGTATTTTTTCTATTATTTTATCTTCATTCATAAATATACTTATATCTTTATTTTACAATTATTACTAATCCTGGTCAAATCAATTCTTATCAATCACTTCCAGATTGCTATCATGGCTTTTTTCTCTTGCTCAATCGGAACATGGTCACCGGTCGGGTAATCCAAAATGGCCTTAAATAAAACGTCTTCCTTGTAACGATAGGCCTCGCCGCGCTTTGTGCCCGGGTCATTGGTAATAAATTCACGCGTTTTAAGGTCATAACCGCGAATAAGGAGCATATGCCGCTCCGGGCCGGGTGGGGTAAAGTAAGGGTTGCCCAGCTTGCGTCCGTCTGCCGGAACCAAAACTACGCGGCCCTTATTTATTTCACTGATTATATCACTAAGACTTATATCACTTTTAACTTCTGCGTTTTGGTGGCCAAAATAGCCAAGCACGATCCGCTTAAGCGTATCCGCGGCCGAGGTGTCAACATAGCTTTGGTATTTATTTAACTCCCAATCACTGATCGCCAAAATTTCATCTTTAGCAATCTGCGCTGAAAGCTTCTCGCCCCTAGTCCAAGTAATCGCCATTAATACGCTGGCTTCTTCACAGCCATCTTGTTGGCGCGAATCATGCCACTCAGCCAAAGGGGCTTGCGGGGTAAAGGGCACTTGATTGTCAATAAACTCCTCGGCTTGGACAAGGGGAATAATTCTATCCGGATTTATTGGCAAAAAAAACCGCTGCGCCTGGATCTTATTGACACTCGGATTCAAATCCGCTGACACCGGATAATTAAATAAAACAATATCATTCGGGCTTAGGCTTAGTGCCCAAAGAAAAACTCCAATTAAAGCAATCAAAAAAACTCCGCTGGTTTTAAATTTATTAATCTTTTTTCTAAACATAAAAGAACGCCCAATTCTGGCTTAGTTTACACAAAAATTTTCTACGCAGCTATAAGGGACATAACAATAAGGCATATAACCGCTCTCCTCACAGCATGCACTGCCCGGATAACCGCAAATGGCCCGGTTAATAAATACTTGCGTACTGATGATATAACCGTTAACATAATCGACTCCCACTCCGGCTTCATTATATTCCTGCGTCAATATATTATCCTTGTGCCCCTGGCTTTCCATCCAACCTTGAACCGTGTCCTGGGCAAGCATAAGCTCGCTAAGCCATACGACCTCGGCTGCTTCTACTTCGCTACGCGCCCTATATTCCCGGGTCCGCCGCCCTAGTTCGTTGTCTAAATCTCCCAGCTTAACGCTTTCGTTGGTTTCCTCGGCCATTTTGGCCCTAAACTCCTTGTCCCACTGGTCTCTCTGGCTGGAGCAATTCTCCAGCTCAGCCCCGGCCGGATCGCCTTCGCCGTAACGGACCGTTACCCGGGCGGCCGAAACCAGGGCAATATTTTCCCCGGTTTTCTGGTAATAATAAATATCACGATTATTTAAGCGGTTGGAATTATAATAACCAAAATCATTGCCTTCGTGGTGAATGATCGGATAATCGCAGGCTTTATAAAATCCGGTAAAACTGCTGTTTTCGTCGGCCAAATCCTCACTATGCTCCCGGGCCACATTGGCCAGCTCGCTATTCCACTCTACTGCCTTAAGCCCGGCATTCAAGCGCTCCTGGTTAACCAGCTCCATAATTAAAAATTCAATTTGCCTAAGATCAAAATTATCCGCCCTAGTTACTATCTCTGTATACTCAGGAGTTTCCTCCCCGACCGGCTCACTCACCTGAGTGCTGCCAGGGAACAAATCCTGATTGCTGATTCCCAGCCCAAGCTGTCTCATTACGTCAAAGGCATCAGCCGGCCGGCTAAGAAAATATCTTTTATTATCCTTTGGGTTTACATACCAGGCCTCACCCCTTTGCTCCACTTGTAAAAATATCCGTCCCTTGTGCTTGGCGCTAAAAACCAGATCGATTGGCATGATTCCTATGCCCAGGGCATTATAGGCGCTACCAACCTCGACCCAATCATTGTGAGAGTCCGCGTCGCTGTCGCTTGAATAAATATTGGTGTTGATCGCGCTTTCTAATGCGTCGCTAAGGCCGTCATTATCACTGTCAAGGCCGGTGTTCGCAAGCAGGCCGATCGGGATTTTATTAAGGTTATTATTGCTAATAC
>JAUVLY010000127.1 GCA_030600505.1 Candidatus Falkowiibacteriota bacterium | reverse complement strand
CAGCACCCGGACTCGGTTCAAAAGATGATTGGTGACGCGCAAGGTGCTAAGGGCTATTTGACTGAAGCGGTTCGTCAGCGTCCCTTCGCCTTGGTACTACTCGATGAGATAGAAAAGGCGCACCCGGATATTCTTAATTTATTTTTGCAGGTAATGGATGACGGGCGTTTAACCGACGGGCAGGGCCGGACGATTGATTTTACCAATGCTATTATTATCGCTACCAGTAACGCCGGCGCTATTTTTATCCAGGAGCAGATATTTAAGGGTAAGCATATTGATGATTTTAAAGATGCTTTGATAAATGATTATTTAATAAAAATGATGCGTCCGGAGCTGGTAAACCGTTTTGACGGGGTGATAGTATTTTCGCCCCTTTCAATGGAAAACGTAGTTGATATTACCCGTTTGATGCTTAAGCAAATAGAAAAAATGCTTGAGCCCAAGGGCATTGGCCTGCGCGCCGAGGAAGAGGGGATACGCATACTTGCCAAAGAAGGCTTTGACCCTAAATTCGGCGCCCGCCCGCTTAGGCGTTTGCTTCAGGAAAGGATTGAAGACGAGATCGCCAATTATATCCTTATGGATAATCTTAAGCGCCGCGATGTAGTTGTAATCGACGAAAACGCTAAAGTTAAAATTGAAAAAGGCAAAAAGATTTTGGAATAAAAAAAAGGGCAGATTCTCCAAGTCTACCCCATGTTATATAACGACGTGTCGTTATATTTATAATTTTATGTTTGTTCTTGGGGTTTTTCCCCCAATTTTGATTTTACCTCCGATAAATTGATAACTTAATTCTTGTGGAATCTCATTGCTAGCGTACAGTTTTTTCCATACATCAATTCCAAACGACATCGCGTCTGCTGGAATTTTACTGATAACCACATCTTTAGTATCAATGACTACATGTTTTATACCTTTATTCTTCCGGTATTTGTCGTCTACCAATACTGCAATTTCCCAGGCTGAACTTCCGTCGAAACAACCCCCTAGGATTAAATTTAATGTGTCCCCATCAACCTTGTGATCGCAAGTAAAATTATTAGCCAATTTTTTCCTCCTTTTTTGAAATTAAATTTTAGTTGATATTAATTTTTTGTTTCTATAATAAGTGATTATACCTAATAAATTAAAATTTGTCAATAGTGGGTGAATATCAGGTGTTTATTTTAATATTTTTAGCAAGTTTAGCCTTGGCCGCGGGGCTAGGGCTTTTTATAATTCCCTTGGCCCGGAAGCTAAATATTGTTGACCAGCCGGATAAAGAGCGGAAAATTCATACTAAGGCAACGCCGCTTATGGGCGGGCTGGCAATATTTTTTGCTTTATTCATAGTGCTTTATTTTATCCGGAATTTGATCCTTTCCGGTAATTTGGAAACCAGCCATTGGCTGGGTTTTTTCTTGGGTGGGCTGGTTTTAATGATCGGCGGTATTTTAGATGACAAATATAATATTAGTCCACTTAAGCAAGTTATGTTTCCGCTCTTAGCTGCAATACTCGTAGTAGCTGGTGGAGTAGAGATTGAGAAGATTTCTAATCCTCTGGGTGGATTTTTAAATATGGGCGCTTTGGAGATCCCCTTATTCACTTGGAATGGCGCGGTTCGGAGTTTTGTAGTAATATCGGACACGATAATAATTCTTTGGCTGATGGGTATGATGTACACTACTAAGCTGCTTGACGGAGTGGACGGTTTGGTTAGCGGCATGGTGGCGATCGGTGCTTTTATAATATTTCTTTTTACCATGACCACCCAATACTTTCAACCGGATATTGGCGTGGCTTCACTTGCCTTAGCCGGGGCCGCGATCGGGTTTTTAATTCTCAATTGGCACCCGGCCAAGATATTCTTGGGCGACGGCGGTTCGCTATTCCTTGGCTACGCGCTTGGGGTGCTGGCCATAATTTCCGGCGGGAAGATCGCGATTGCCTTGCTTATTATGGGCATCCCGATCATGGACGTGGCCTGGACCATCGGCCGGCGCCTTAAGGCCGGTAAGAATCCTTTTAAATTCGCGGACCGCCAGCACCTTCACTTCCGCGTTCTTGATTTAGGGTTAACGCAAAGGCAGACGGTTTTAATTTATTACGGAATAGCGGCCGTGTTTGGCCTTTCCGCCCTTTTTCTCCAGAGCCTGGGCAAGCTGATCGCTGTTGGGGCGATGGTTTGCCTAATGCTTTTTATTGTCCTTAGTTTTGCCTACATAGAAAAACATAATGGTAAATAAAACCTTTTAAATCCCACGAATCAGCGAATACTTTTACGAATTTACTAATACATATCTGTCATTCTGATACCGCGTAGCGGGAGAAGAATCTCGTTGTCTCAGCAATCACGGGATCCTTCGCTCCGCTCAGGATGACATTCGCCTATTTGTAAATTCGTAAAAGGATTCGTTGATTCGTGGGAAATTATTATGAATAAATATCT
>JAUVLY010000051.1 GCA_030600505.1 Candidatus Falkowiibacteriota bacterium | reverse complement strand
AAAATACAACAAATAACTATTAAATATTTATTCGAATGTGCCCCATTTGTAGTGGGGCTCGCCGAAGGCGATAACCTTTAGTTATACACATTTCTATAATAAATTATAACATTTTTTAGTGTATTTTGCCAAATAATCTTAGCCAATCTTTTACGCTTAATTCCTGGGCTCTAATATTTTCCCTAAAATCAGCCTTTTTGAGTAATTTGACTGCTTCAGTAGGCTTAATTTGATACCCGGCCGCTAAATTATTCTTAAGCATTTTCCGCTTAGCGCTAAACCCATACTTTACTAATTGGAAAAAATCCCTCTCCCCCCGACCCCCTCTTCCCTCTCCCCCCGACCCCCTCTCCGAGCCCCTCCTTCGCCAAGGCTTCGGCGGGCAAGCCGGAGGGGGGGAGATTAAAAAGAGGGGAGATTTTTTATGTGGGATGATGGATATAATTGCTGAATCTACTTTTGGTTGCGGCCAAAAATTTTCTTTGCTTACATAATCAATAATTTCTGCATCAGCATAAAACTGCACTGACACGGCCAGCTTGCTCATTTTGCCCGGCCTAGATACAATTCTCTCAGCCACTTCTTTTTGCAACATCAATGTTAAGATTTTAGGTTTTAGCTTATAGGTTTTAGGGGCTAAAATTTTTCGAAGAAAAATTGAGGTTATATTATAAGGTAAGTTGGCAACAATTTTATAACCATTTGGAATTTTGATTTTGGAATTTATTTGTAATTTGGAATTTGTTATTTGAATTTTTAATATATCTTCGTTAACCACCTCTACATTCTCTATCTCCTGCTCTTTCATTCTCTCCTCTAATATATTAACTAGCTTATCGTCTAACTCCACGGCAATTACTTTTTTTGCCTTCCTGGCTAATTTCTCAGTCAAAAACCCCAGGCCGGGCCCAACCTCAAGAACAACATCATCCTTGTTTAAATCTGCTGTTTCAACTATCTGGTCATAAATATTTTCTTTAATTAAAAAATTCTGCCCCTTGTTTCGGACAGGTTTAATACCGTATTCTATACATAATTGTTTTGTTTGTTTTAATAAATCCATAAACTCAAATTTATGCTTATTATATCATAATTTACTAATTTTAATTAACATTTCCGCAATTTTATGCTATATTATTGGTATGATTACAAAAAAAATTCACTTTAAAATATTATTCATTACTCTAATTATAGCTTTATCGTTTGTTTATTGTAAATCTATTTTTTCTGCTAATAATTCTTTTATTGACCATGTGCGGGGTAAAATTCTTTTACAAGTAGAAAAAAATGGCGAGGCTTGGTATATTAATCCCAGTGATTCAATGCGCTACTTTCTAGGCCGCCCTAGTGACGCACTCGATTTAATGCGAAATTTAGGGGTTGGTATTACTAACGCAAATTTAAATAAAATTCCAATCGGCATTGCCAATTATGATGACCAAGACAATGACAATGACGGCCTGGTTAACCGCTTGGAAATAGCCCTGGGCACTAATATGGACTTACCTGATACTGACAATGATGGTTTTGATGACTTTGAAGAAATACAGGCTAATTATGACCCTCTGTCAACCTCTACTCTCCCGATTGATGATAATTTCCGCATCAATAATGCCGGCAGAATCTTTCTTCAAGTCGAAGCTAATGGCGAGGCCTGGTACATTAATCCGGATGATACAAAGCGTTATTATTTAGGACGCGCCAGCGACGCGTTTATTATTATGCGTTCACTCGGTCTGGGAATAAGCGATGTTGATATTAATCGTTTGCTTATTAAAGATAGTACGCCCAATCCTGGTCAAAAGCCAATTCCCGATCAACCAAATGATACTGAGAAAAAAATAATTGAATTAGCCGCAACCGCAATCAGACAAAAAAACTCCGATACGGTTTTTTCCTACTTTACCTCAGGAATGGAGCCGTTGTTAAAATATGTCTTGGATAACCTTGACCAGGAACAGTGTTTTGAACTAGGTAATATTTTATCCGGGGCAAAGCTATCAAGTGCCACTGATTCAAAAAAAATATACACCAATGAAATATATTTTTCATTGGGTGGATATAAAGTGCCGATGCAGTTTATTGTAGAAAGACAAACTGACGGAGAATGGTTGTTAACTAATCTATAACCTTATTGCCGGTATTGATAAAAAATATTATATTATAAATTACTAATATGATAAAAAAATTAAATAAAAAAACAATAATAATTACTGCGTTTATACTGCTGCTCTTAGGTCTTATTAGCTACGGCGGAAAAGGGGCATGGGATTATTATGACTGGATGAAAACAAAAGAAGCAGTAGCAGGCGGCGGTTTTACAAATCTTTATGCTGGTACTCTTGGGGCAATTACAATGGGTTGCACTTATACGCAATCAGGCTGCACCTGCTCTTTTTGCAATGATTGCGGATGCAATACTTATGATCAAGCCATAATCGTGAATGGCCAGGAAGTAAACAAGGGCGCGACTAATCTTTGTGTTTCCAACACCCTGCAAGTAAAAGGCACTCCTTTGATCAACGCCTCTGGTAAACAATTTATTACCGGCAGCATGACTGGTAAGTGCTTAACTGCCAATGCGGTTATGGCCACTCCTTCTATGGCCGCAACAAATTTTGAACGCTTTGTCAAAAAAACTAATGAATTTTATATCGCTGGCAAAAAAATGTTGCATATCTCTAATTAATGGATTATGAACGTTTAATGCCTGTCCGCCTTGGGCGGGAACGTTCACACCACAAAAAAATCCAGCACCTTTTAATGCTGGGTTTTATTATTGGTATGATCAATTAATGATCAATCATTGATTAATCATAACAGATTCACAAACAAAGTCGCCAAAGCGGCTAGGGCTTTTTCAAAATATCGTGCGTGCCAATATTTCTTAAAACATACGTGTTGTTTTGTATTTGAAATGTAAACCTATAAGATCTATTTATTCGTCCTTCCCAAATATTTCTCGGATCTTGCATTTTTTTAATATTCAAAGAAGGATGTTTAAAGTCAGACAATAAAAGTTTTAGTTGCTTTCCCGTATTTTTCTTTATTGGCTGGGGTAGTTTTTTATATTTTTTCTTAAAATCCTCCGTAAAATAAAACTTCATATAAATTTATTTTTCCAAGTCATTAATCAAATCTTCAGCAGTTTCAAATGGTCCTGATATTCGCCCGGCAACGATATCCTTATCAGCCGCGGCTTCTCCCTTTTGCCACTCTTTAGTATAAAAATATTCATGGTCCGGATGAACCACTTTAACCGGCCTAATAAATATCCCTTCTTTTTGGTATTCAATTTCCATATAATCACCTTCAGTAATATTAAATTTATGGCGTAAATTACCAGGCAAAGTAATTTGATAATGCCGTTTAACCTTAACTAAACTTGAAATGGCTTGTTTTAAATTATTTTTCATATTTTTTGAAATTATTATATTATTAATTTCATAATATCATAAATATATATTTTGTCAAGTTCCCTAAAATTACAGCAAATTCACAAACAAAGTCGCTAGTGCGGCTAAGGCAAAAGTCCAGTTTAAGCCAAAATTTAAAACTATTATAATAGCAAAAATAAGTATTAATACCTTGCCGACTTGCACCGCGATCTCTTTAAGAACTGTGTATTCATCAACTAAATGGCCTTTGTCAGCTAAATATTCATAATTAAGCGTATCAAAAGGCGTGTCTTTAAAAATCCTGGCAAACTGGTGATAGGCGCCGGCCAGAAAAATATGAAAACCGGTTAACACAAAAACTTTAACCAGCCAACCCAAAGCATAAAACATACTCCCCCAATGAAGCAGCTTACGCTTATTTAAAACATCCGTGTATTTGCCGGCTACTAGCTGAAGAGCAACTCCAATCAATACAATCGCGGAAGACAAAATTCCCATAGCAGCGTAATTACCATCAAGCAATTGCCAAATAAAAATTGGCCATATAATGAGCGTAACCGCGTTTTCCGCGCCATTGGCGATATTGGATAATACCAAATTGCGGTTTTCTTTTTTAAAAAAATTCTTAATTGTTTGGCGCGGTGTCCAGTCATAGCGTTCGCGTGTATGCGGCAAGGTCATAAAAGGAATAATTGCCGCTAAATAAAGGCTAACACCGACTATAAAAACCACGCCAAAACCGATATACTCAATTAAAAAACCGGCCGCTATTGGCATTAATATCCCCAGAAACGACTTCATTGCCCAAATAATGCTGACCTCTTTGCCCCGATCCCCTTTATCCGTGAATTTGGCAAAGTCCACGTGAAAAGGCATCCAAAATAGCAAACGGGCGAACAAAAGAGCTATGATAGAAATAATTGTAAAGACCAATGTATTATAGGCGATCAAAAAAATCGCTGAGAGATAAATAGCATCAAAAAAAACACTTACCTGGATAGAACGGCGCATACCGAATTTATTTATGAATTGCACTCCCCAGGGAAGGATTATCGCATAAAGCAAATGGCCTGCTAAATACCAAAGTAAAACCGCCTGAGCGTTTTGGCCATATTGCAGATATAAATAAACCGGAATAAACAAACCCAGCATTCCGGCACCGGCAAATTGCATCATCCGGCCGGAAAAAAGAGCGACAAAGCCGCTTGATAATTTAGAATTAAAGTAGTGCCACATAATTAGGTTTTAGGTGTTAGGTTTTAGGTGTTAGGTGTTAGGTTTTTGAGAAAACTAAAAGCTAACAGCTACCTTATCACAATATTCACCAACTTCCCACGCACAAAAATTATTTTTAAAATTTCTTTATCCGTCGTCCACTTTTTGATTTTCTCAGATTCTTGAGCGATTTTTTTTGCCTTAGACTCGCTTATGTCTGCGCTTACCTCGACTGTATCCCGCAATTTACCATTAATCTGAATAACTAATTGAATAGTTTCATCTTTGGCCAGCATGGAATCATACTTTGGCCAATTTTTATTTTCAAAAATAGATTTTTCAAAACCTGCGCTGGCCCACATTTCCTCAGCCAGAGCCGGAGCAAAAGGAGCGATTACAACCAACAACTTCTGCCAAGTATCTTTTGAAATTTGCTTCGCGCTTGTTAAAAGATTTACCAGCTCCATCAGCGCGGCCACAGCTGTATTATATTTTTGCTCTTCAAAGTCATCTGTTACCTTTTTTATTGTTTGATGCAATTTTCTTGTGACTTCTTCATCGTCTTTATGCTCTGGTGTTACCTTATTTTCCAAACGGGCAATTTTTTCAACCCAACGCTTTGTTCCTTGCACGCCAGAATCAGTAAAAGACCGGTCTTCGCTTAAAGGACCCAAAAATAACAAATATGTTTTTAAAGCGTCATAGCCGACTTTTTTACCATACTCTTCCGGCTTTATTACATTGCCTTTGGATTTGCTCATCTTTTTACCGTCTTTTAGAATCATGCCATTAGCCCGAAATTTTTTAAATGGATCATCAAAATTGATCAAACCTAAGTCATGCAAAAACATAGTAATAAAACGCGTATACATAAGATGAAGTACGGCATGCTCATTACCGCCGATATATAAATCAATTGGCAGCCACTTCTTTCCTAATTTTTTATCAAATATTTCATTTTCGTTTGCCGGCGTTATATAACGAAAAAAATACCAGGCAGAATCAAGAAAATTATCCATCACATCCGCTTCCCGCTTAGCTGGCCCATTACATTTAGGGCATTTCACATTCATGAACTCGTTAACTTTGGCCAAAGGCCCGCGTCCGTCTCCGGCCGGCTCCCAGCCCTTATCCAGCTCCGGCAGCAACACCGGCAAATCACTTATCGGTACAGCTTGCACACCGCACTTTTCACAATAAATAATTGGTACCGGCGGACCCCAATATCTTTGCCGGGAAATACACCAATCGCGCAAACGATAATTTACTTCGCTCTTGCCCAAGCCTTTTTTCTCCAGCCATTTAATAATCTTTATCTTTGCTTCTTTAGTTTCTAAACTATCTAGAAAATCGGAGTTAATCGCTGTGCCCAAATCAGAAAACACATAACCTTCCAAATATTTTTTATCAAGTAAATCTTTTTCTAATTTTCGCTCTTTAGCTTGTTTATTTTTTATTTTTTTAATAAATTCAAAACTTAAAACTTGCGATTTTATTCCATTTAATTCTTTTATCTCATTTATAAAATCTTTATCCTGTAAATCCCATTTTCCAGTATATTTGCCTATATCAATTTCAATATTATCTTTATTCTTATAAATCGAATTAATTAGCCCTTTTTCAGTTTCTTTTTCTTTTATCTTTTTAAATCCCTCCTCTTC
>JAUVLY010000090.1 GCA_030600505.1 Candidatus Falkowiibacteriota bacterium | reverse complement strand
TTTGCAAACCGAGTGTTTTGCCGGGCTTGGTGGCAGCCAGGATAAGTGCCTTTCAACCCGCTATGATTATGCCGCGGAAGGTCAGGTCAAAGGAATTACTTTTATTAATGATTTACTTTCAAACGGTGAAGGTATGACAATCGTAGTCGGTGTTCCCAGGGGTATTATAGCTGAGCCAACAATATTTCAAAATTTATTATATATTATTAAAGATAATTGGATAGTTGTTTGGCCTATTTTGGTTTTTCTTTTTCTTTTTTATCGTTGGCGCAAGCGCGGACGTGACCCAAAAGGCCGGGGAACAATTATTGCTGAGTTTGAGGCACCGGATAATTTAAGTCCGGCTGAGGTCGGGGTGCTAATAGATGAGGTTGCCCATAAACGTGATGTCTCGGCCGAATTGATTTATTTAGCCAATCAGGGTTTTTTGAAAATTAAAAAAATAGAGAAGGCCGGGATATTAAAATCAGTTGATTATGAATTAATAAAATTACGCGAGGGAGAAGAAGTGCTTGCCAAACATAATCAGGCTTTGCTAAAAGCGATCTTTTCGGATAAATCATCAATTAAGATCTCAGAGCTTAAGAATAAATTCTATAAGGATTTGGATAAAATTACCAAAGAAATATATAAGAGCACGGTTAGTAAGGGTTATTTCCCTGCGTCCCCACGGCAAACAAGAGGCAAATACATTGTGGCTGGTATAATAATATTGTTATCCAGCTGGTTTGTTGGCCCAATTTTCGGCGCTATCGGCGTAGGCAGTATAATTGCCAGCGCCGTGATTGTTATAATTTTTAGCTTTCTGATGCCGGCCCTGACCAGAAAAGGAGTATTGGCTAAAGAAAAAATATTAGGCTTAAAAGATTATATAAACGTAGCTGAAAAAGATAGAATTAAATTCCATAATGCTCCGGAGAAGAATCCTCAGCATTTTGAAGCGCTTTTACCCTTTGCAATGGTAATGAAATTGGAAAAGGCCTGGGCAGGGCAATTTGCCGATATTTATGATTCTAGCCCCAGCTGGTACGAAGGCGGTAGTGGACATTTTAGCGCCTTGGCCTTAACCAATGAATTAAGTGGTTTTACAAAAACTGCCAATACTAGCCTGGCCTCTCATCCATCCAGTGCCGGCTCTGGGGGCAGTGGTTCATCCGGTGGTTCATCCGGCGGCGGTTTTGGCGGCGGCGGCGGCGGGAGTTGGTAATCGGAGATCGTAAATCGTGAATCGGAGACCACTTTTTGCGATTTAAGATTCAGGAAGATGATCTACGATTCACGATTTATGTTTTACGAAATTTATGACGATATTATCATGGAACGTTAATGGCCTGCGGGCGGTTATAAAAAAAGGGTTTTTAGGTTTTTTGAGCATGCAACAACCGGACATTTTATGTTTGCAGGAAATAAAAATTGACGCGATTGCAATCGGTAAAGAAGGCTTTGACTTTCCAGAATATACCGAGTTATGGAATTCTGCTGAGCGCAAAGGCTACTCAGGCACGGCCGTACTAGTAAAGGAGGGGCTAGAAGTACAATCTTTGCCTAAATTAAAATGGGATGATGAGGGCAGGATTCAAGTTTTGGATATTGGTAAATTTTATTTAGCAAATATATATTTTCCTAATTCTAATCATGAGTTGTCGCGATTGGATTTTAAAATTGATTTTAATAATAAATGGCTTGCTTACGCAAAAAAATTAGAGAAAGTAAAACCTTTGATTATTTGCGGGGATTTTAATGTCGCCCATAATGAGATTGACTTGGCCCGTCCCAAAGAGAATGTCGGTAATCCCGGCTTCCACCCCCGCGAACGGGCCTGGATGGATAAGTTTCTTAAAACTGGCTACGTGGATACATTTAGGGATAAATACCCGGATAAAATAGAGTATTCCTGGTGGAGCTATCGGGCCGGTGCCCGGGTTCGTAACGTGGGCTGGCGCATTGACTATTTTTGCGTTTCCCAGGACTATAAGAAGAATATTAAAGACGCTTTTATTTGGAATAAAATAATGGGCTCAGATCATTGCCCGGTCGGTATTAAAATTAATAATTAATAATTAAGAATTAAAAAATTATTTAACAACTATGAAGGAAAATATTATTCAGGATAAGTCTTTTGATTTTGCGGTTAGAACTGGTAGCTCCGTTACCATAATTAAGAATTAAGAATTAAGAATTAAAAAATAATTTGCTACTGAATTAATTCAGTAGCAGTAAAATATTAATAACCTCAAAAGCAAATAATAAAAAAAATTCTTAATTCTTAATTCTTAATCTTTAATTTATAAATGTGTTTGCTTTTTGGAGGATTTTAGGCTAAAATTAATCGTATAATTGACCAAATTTTTTTATGAGCAAATATAATCATCAAAAAATTGAAGAGAAGTGGAGTAAAAAATGGGTGCGTGATAAAACTTTTACGCCAGATTTGCTAAAGGCGCGAAATCCATATTACGCGCTTTTTATGTTTCCGTATCCTAGTGCCGAAGGACTGCATATTGGTAACTTCTACGCTTTTGTCTGCATAGATGTAATGGCCAAGTATAAAAAGCTACAAGGCAAGGACGTTTTTGAGCCTTTTGGTTTTGATTCTTTTGGCATGCATTTGGAAAATTATGCTTTAAAAATAAACGAACGGCCCGGAGAAGTGGAAAAGCGCACTACAGCTAACTTTCGCGCGCAAGTGCAGGCGGCCGGGTTATCCTGCGACTATATCAGGGAGGTAGATACCACCAAACCGGAGTATTATAAATGGACACAGTGGATATTTACTAAGCTTTTTGAGCAGGATATGGCTTACCAAAAAGAAGCTTTGCTTAATTGGTGCCCGTCGTGCCAGACCGTATTGGCAGATGAACAAATCGAAGGTGGGGTATGCGAAAGGTGTAAAACCGCGCCCAAGAAAAAAACAATGAAACAATGGTTTTTTCGTATTACCAAATACGCCCAGAGAATGCTTGATGGTTTGGATGATATGGACTGGTCAGAGATCACCAAGTCGGCGCAGAAGAATTGGATAGGGAGAAGTGAAGGGGCAAGGGTAAAATTTCATGTCATTCTGAATGAAGCGAAGCGTAATGAAGAATCTCGGGGAAAAACCGATGTTGCTGTTTCAGCGAGATTCTTCGCTAACGCTCAGGATGACAGTGTTGTTGTAGAAGTTTTCACCACTCGGCCGGACACCTTATTTGGCGTCACCTATTTTGTGCTCTCGCCCGAGCATCCTTTGGTTGCAAAAATTACAGATGATAAATATAAGAAAGAAGTTGAGAAATATATAAAAACCGCTGGCGCTAAATCAGAATTAGAAAGGACGGAAAATAAAGAAAAAACCGGCGTGTTTATCGGCGCTTATGCTGTTAATCCGGTAAACAACGAGAAAATCCCGGTTTGGATCGCCGATTATGTAATGATGGGTTATGGCACCGGCGCGATCATGGCCGTCCCGGCCCATGACGAACGGGATCATGAATTTGCTAAGAAATATAATTTACCGATTAAGCAGGTGGTCGCTCCTAATATCCAAGAATATAACGAAACAAACAACTTATTAAAATGTTTAGAGGTAATAACTGAAAAATCCGAAGATAAAGGTATCGAGTTTTGGCTTCTGGGGGGGCTGGCTTGCGCTTTTCATGTTGGAGTAATTTGGAGAGATCATGATGATTTGGATTTAGTCGTAAAAGACAATAAAAAGTTTAATGAGTTTATTGAACTGATTG
>JAUVLY010000137.1 GCA_030600505.1 Candidatus Falkowiibacteriota bacterium | reverse complement strand
TTAGTGTCATCCTGAACGAAGCGATAGCGAAGTGAAGGATCTCGTGACTGTATCCACGAGATTCTTCACTCCGTTCAGAATGACATAAGATAAAATGTTTACAAGAACAAAGGACCTTCGTCTTTCTATAATCAAACAAATAGAACTTGAGGCCAGCAAATACCCTGATGTCATTTCTTTGGCGCAAGGCGTGCCCAGTTTTGACACGCCCGGCTGTATTAAACGCCGGGTTGAGCAGGCACTCAAGAGGGGAGTGGTAGCAAAATATTCGCTGGTACCGGGCCTACCGGAACTTCGTGAACTTATAGAAGTTAGTCTAGCCAAGGAAAATATGTACTATGACTGGGAAAATGAGATCATAGTAACGGCCGGTTCAATTGAAGGCATTACCGCGACGATCATGGCTATTACCACGCCGGGCGATGAAGTAATAATTCCTGAACCGACTTATACATCATACCGAGAGGTTATATATTTAGCCGGTTGCCAGCCGGTTTATGTCCCGCTTAATGAAAGTAAGGGTTGGTCTTTTTCGACAGAAAAATTTGAGCAGGCAATCACAGATAAAACCAAAGCGATTTTTTACTGCAACCCGAATAATCCAACCGGAACCATAATAAATAAATCTGAATTGTTAAAACTGGCTGAATTGGCAAAAAAACATAATTTATATTTAATTACCGATGATGTTTACAAAGATTTTGTTTTTGACGATCAAAAGATATTTTCTCTGGCCGAGATCCCGGAACTCAGGAAACGCGTGATCAGGCTTTTTAGCTTCTCAAAAGTCTATGCTATGACCGGCTGGCGGGTAGCTTATTTGCATACTGACGCTAGTTTGGCTAAAGAAATTTTGAAAGTGCATGATTCTTTGGTCACTTGCGCTCCGGTAATATCACAGTACGGCGCCCTTGGTGCTTTGGAAATGGCCGAGAAAGATGTTAAAAAATTTAATATTGAATATAAAAAACGCCGTGACTTGGTATGTAAAAGACTTAATAAGCTAAGCCAGCATTTAAGCTATACTAAGCCTGAGGGCGCTTATTATGTTTTTCCACACCTCTCCCCCGGCCCCTCTCCTAGACAGGAGAGGGGAGATTTAAGGAGAGGGGGAGAAGCTGACTCATGGAAATTTGCCATGGATTTACTTAAAAAAGCCCAGGTGGCGGTTGTTCCGGGAATTGCTTTTGGCCCTAATGGTGAAGGCCATATACGAATTAACTTCGGCCGCAGTGAGGGCGATATAAACGAAGCAATGGACAGGGTGGAGGAGTATTTTAAAAATTACAGTTAACATTTAAATTGTTTGAGCAGGGCGTCCCCGCCCGCGAGATTTTATCGCTCAGAAAGTCGCAGGCCGGAGGCCTTGCTCCAACAAAATAAAACATGAAAACTATTTTTAAATATCTATTAAGAGCATACTTAAAATACATCACCAAGTTGGTTCTTTTGATCCACCAACCAACCATTATTGCTATTAGTGGCAGTATAAATAAGCCTTTTGTGAAACTTGCAATAAAAAAGGCGCTGGTAGACAAAGGACTAAGGGTTCGGGCTAACCCTAAAAATTTTAATACCGAGATCGGCTTACCCTTGGCGATCTTGGCGCTACCCAGCGGCTATAATTCATTTACCGATTGGCTGCCAATAATTTTTGCCGCCCCCAAAAGAATATTTACGCGTAATTTTCCTGAATTCTTGGTGCTAGGCCTTGGGACCTCAGACCCGGGCGATATGAAATATTTACTTTCGGTTGTAAGGCCGAATATTACGATTATTACCGATATTACTCAGCGCTATTTGGAAAGCTTTTCCGATATGAATGAATTGGTAGGGGAGTATGAATATTTAATCTCCCGGATGCCTAAAAATGGATTACTGGTAACTAACAACGACAATACCAGATTAGTTGATTTAAAAAGAAGCGCTAAATGCCGTGTGCTTACGTTTGCAATAGACAATCCGGCTGCTTACCAAGCAAAAAATATATCTGCCACCGCCACTGGTCAAAAATTTAATTTAGAACACAAAGGAAAGCAAGAGTTGATTAGTATTAACCGGTTTGGCAAACACCATGTAAGTGCCTTTCTTATTGGCCGGATAATAAAAGATTATGTCATTATATAATGTTGTTAAATAATAGGCAAAAATTTAAAAATTCTCTTAAAACCAAAGGCAAGCTTCGATATTCCACAAAAAATTATCAAAATCCTTTTTTTCAGAAATCCACTAAAAGAGTTTTGTCTCTGCCTA
>JAUVLY010000093.1 GCA_030600505.1 Candidatus Falkowiibacteriota bacterium | reverse complement strand
GCTGGAGTTCACCGTTGGTGAACACACGGATGGACACGGATCAGGGACGGATAAACACGGATCAAAAAAAGTGTACGGTGTAGCGCTTAATTTGGAGGAAGATGTGGTCGGGGCGGTGATTCTTGGTGAGTTTGAGGGCGTAAAGGAAGGTGATCAGGTGAAGAGCACTAAGCGTATTTTGGAAGTACCGGTTGGCCAGCAAATGGTTGGCCGCGTTGTTAACGCGCTGGGTGAGCCGATTGACGGCCAGGGCGAAATTAATACGGATACTCATTATCCGATTGAAAAGATTGCCCCGGGTGTAATTACCCGCGCTTCTGTCAGTGAACCGGTCCAGACCGGCATTAAGGCGATTGACTCTATGATCCCGATCGGCCGCGGCCAGCGTGAGCTTATCATTGGCGACCGGCAAATTGGCAAGACCGCCATCGCGATTGACACCATTATCAACCAAAAGGGCCAGAACATGAAATGCGTGTACGTTGCGATTGGCCAAAAGGAGTCCAAGATCGCCAGTATTGTCGCCAAACTTACCGAGCATGGTGCGATGGAGTACACCACTATTGTTTTAACCGGCGCCTCTGACCCGGCATCACTTTCTTATATCGCGCCTTATTCGGGCGTGGCCATTGCCGAGTATTTTTTGGACCAGGGTGAAGATGTTTTGATTATTTATGATGATCTTAGCAAACACGCGGTTGCTTACCGCGAGATATCGCTCCTGCTTCGCCGTCCGCCCGGACGAGAAGCCTACCCGGGGGATGTGTTTTATCTTCATTCCCGGCTTTTAGAGCGTGCTTGTAAATTAAACGATGACCATGGCGGCGGCTCAATTACCGCTTTGCCGATCATTGAGACTCAGTCTGGCGATCTTTCGGCCTATATCCCCACTAACGTGATATCAATTACTGACGGGCAGATCTTCCTTGAGCCGGATCTTTTCTACCAGGGCAACCGCCCGGCGGTTAACGCCGGCTTGTCGGTTTCCCGCGTTGGTTCAGCCGCGCAGATCAAAGCCATGAAGCAGGTGGCCGGTAAAATGAGGCTGGAAGCGGCCCAATATCGCGAGCTAGCCGCCTTTGCCCAGTTTGGCTCAGACCTGGACCAGGAGACCAAGGACAGGCTGGAACGCGGCAAGCGGATCTATGAAATATTTAAGCAGGGTCAATATGAACCGGTGCCGGTAGAAAAACAGGTAATGATTTTTTACGCCGTTACCAATGGCCTTGTAGATGATGTGCCGGAGGACAAGGTAGGTGAATTCGAAACCGGTTTATTCAAGTACGCCGACACTTCAGGCGAATCACTTATGAAAGAAATTGCCGAGAAAAAAGATCTGGACGAAAAGATTGAGGAGAAGCTTAAGAAATTAATTGATGATTATAAAAGTACATTGGATTATTTAATAAAATAGCTGTTAGGTTTTAGCTTATAGGTTATAGAAATACCTAAAAGCTAACAGCTAATACCTAAAAGCTAGTTATGCCTAGCACAAAAGACATACAAAGACGGATCAAGTCTGTTACCAATACGAAGAAGATCACCAGAGCGATGGAAATGGTCGCAGCATCCAAGATGCGTAAAGCCGTGGAAGCGGTCCTTCGGACCCGGCCTTATGCTAATTTGAGCTGGTCAACCGTGCTTAATTTGTCCCGCGCGGCCGGGAACGGAAATGAAGGATTGCACCCTTTACTGACAAGACGGAAAACAATTAAAAAAGTCGGGATTATTTTGATTAGTTCTAACCGCGGGCTTTGCGGTGGTTTTAACACCGCTATTATAAACAAAGCCCATGAGTCAGTCAAAAAGCACGCGGAAACGGACAAAGAAAAGCCGGATTTTATTATCATTGGCAAAAAGGGAGTGGCCGTAAATAAATATTATGGCTACAACCTGGCAGCTGAGTTTGACAAAGCCGATATTATTAGTGAAGTTAAAGAAGTATTGCCCATATCCGGAATGGTAATTAATGATTACTTGAGTGGTAAATATGATAAAATAATGGTGGCTTACACGGATTTTATTTCCGCGGCTAAGCAGGAGCCGCGCGTTAAACAGCTTTTACCGGTTGATATTGAGGCTGAGGAAGAATATTTAGGAATTGTTGGCCAAGACACGCGTCTTAAAACCGACAAAGAACTGATTGACCAAAAACAAGCCAAGCGTTTATCTAAAGATGAGTATACATATGAATATACATTTGAGCCTAGCCCGAGCGCGGTTCTGGACGAAATGGTGCCGCGCCTTATTGAGGTGCAATTGTTCCAGGCGCTTCTAGAGTCCAATGCGAGCGAGCATTCAGCCCGGATGAGCGCCATGAACCAGGCAACCGGAGCAGCTGATGATATGGTTAAGGAATTAACACTGTTTTATAATAAAGCCCGCCAGGCCGCGATTACCTCCGAAATAGCCGAGATTAGTGCGGGGGCGAACGCGTTGGCGGAATAAAATAATAATAATTATCAATTTTCAATTATCAATTTTCAAACAATTTTCAATGATTTAATTTTCAATGTTTGAAAATTTTATTAATTAATAAATTAGAAATTGTTTGAAAATTGAAAATTCGTAAATTGAAAATTTATAAAAAATATGTCAGATAAAAAATTAGAAACAGGAAAGGTTAAACAAATTATTGGCGCGGTTGTAGACGTCGAATTTAAAGGCGATTTGCCCAAGGTTTTTACAGCCCTGGAAACCACTATCAACGACAAAAAATTGGTTTTAGAGATCCAGCAACATTTAGGATCCGGTTTGGTCCGCTCTATTGCTATGGGTTCAACCGATGGGCTTAGACGTGGCGACAAGGTTAAAAACACCGGGAAGGGGATATCGGTCCCGGTTGGTCCCAAGACGCTCGGGCGGATGTTTGACGTGCTTGGCAACCCGATTGACGGCAAGGTAGCACCCAAGACAGAGAAGAAATACGAAATTCATCGCCCGGCCCCGGCTTTTATAAGCCAGTCAACCAAGACCGAAATTTTGGAAACCGGGATTAAGGTAATTGATTTGATCTGTCCGGTATCCAAGGGCGGTAAAGTCGGCATGTTTGGCGGTGCCGGTGTGGGCAAAACAGTGATTATTATGGAACTGATCAATAATATTGCCAAAGAGCATGGCGGCTACTCGGTTTTTGCCGGCGTTGGTGAGCGAACCAGAGAGGGTAATGATCTGTACCACGAGATGAAAGACTCAGGTGTTCTGGAAAAAGTATCCATGACCTTTGGACAGATGAACGAACCGCCGGGAAGCCGTGCTCGTGTTGCTTTGTCCGGGCTCTCAATTGCCGAGTATTTTCGGGATGAAGAGGGGCAAGACGTATTATTTTTTATTGATAATATATTTAGATTTACCCAGGCTGGCTCTGAAGTATCCACGCTACTCGGGCGCATGCCTTCGGCTGTTGGTTATCAGCCGACCCTGGCCACCGAAATGGGGGAACTGCAGGAACGGATTACTTCTACTGACAAAGGCTCAATTACCTCATTCCAGGCGGTTTATGTGCCGGCTGATGATTTAACCGATCCGGCCCCGGCCACTACCTTTGGACATTTGGATTCTACTATTGTGCTTGCCCGTTCTCTTACAGAGCTGGGTATTTATCCGGCAGTTGATCCGCTGGATTC
>JAUVLY010000014.1 GCA_030600505.1 Candidatus Falkowiibacteriota bacterium | reverse complement strand
CAGGCCCCAGATTTCTCCGGCTCCATTATTTTTTAAGACACGGGCGCACTCATTAAGGGTTGAGCCGGTGCTGGCAACATCGTCAATCAGCAATATGTGGCGGCCACTTAGATTACTGCCGGTCCAGGCGAAAGAATTACTTAGATTGCTTTGGCGCTCTTGCTTATTTAGTTTGGCCTGGGCTTTGGTGTGTCTGATTCTTTTTAGATTATTTTTATTTTGCTCCAGGGAAAAATGCTCACTAACGAAATCTGCCAATAATTCAGCCTGATTAAAACTGCGCCAGCGCAGGCGTTTTTTATGCAAAGGCACGTTTATTATGAGTGTATCAGGGAAATTCAAGATTAACGCGGGGGCATCGCCTAGGCGCGAAAATTTTTGCCAGATCTTACCGCCGGTCAAATTTTGGTTGCTTAGACGAAATTGATTAATTACCTGTTGCAAGTAAAGAGCCAGTAGTAAAGCCAGGGGACGGCGCAAGTCTTTAATAAGGCTGTATTTAAATTTTTTTATTATACTCGCCAGGAGGGGATTGTTATAATCGCTTGCCACCCAGATACCGTTTAAATAAAAATCGTGGGAGCACTTAGGGCAATAAGCAGAGGATCGGTTTGATTTTTGGCACTTAGGGCAATTGTGCTCTGAGTTAATGGTTAGGGATCTCAAACACTTGGCACAAAGCCAAATATCAGGCTTGGAACAACCCAGACAGTGAATCGGAAATAATAGATCCAAAATAAAATCACGCGCATTAAGTACGTGACCATGTAGCCTCCAAGAATTCATAAATTCAGGAGGGAAAGGATAATTTAAATCTGTCATTGCGATCCCGCGAAGCGGGAGAAGCAATCTCGTTAATAAACCTGTCATCCTGACCCCGCGCTAGCGAAGTGCGACCGAAGGAAGTGCCCGTGGTAAAGGATCTCGTTTCTATATCCACGGGATTCTTCTTCCGCTTCGCGGAATCAGAATGACAATAATATCCTCGCAATGACATTTTTTAACTATTTCAGCTTTATTTTGTTTATCCGGCCGGTATTTTCATCCACAAAGTATAAATAAAAACCGTTATCCGAGACCATTAATTCGCTCATCCGATAATCCCCGTTAGGGTCGGCGATTAGTTTTTTTAAGCCGGTGTCAGTATTTATTTCGTATAGTTTATCCCTTAATCCATCGGCTGCTTCCGGGAAAATTCCGGCTCCTACCGGTAGGTTTTCCGGTACCGCGCAGTAAATCGTAGAAGCGCCGCTATAGGTACATTTGTCGGCCCAGGTTTCCACTCCCAGGCTTTTGCGGCCGGTACCGATATTATTACCCTCGGAATTCACTACCCAGAGATTTGGCTTAAGGTCGTTTTTTTCCGAATAAACACTATATAATAATTTTTCGCCATCAGGAGACCACTGGGACTGGAAACCGCGGCCTTCAATGATCGTGGATTTAAAATTTTCATTATTAAGGCCGATAAAGAAAACTTCCTGCCGGTCAAAATCAACTCCTTTGGTGTACATTCCCACCATTTGATTATTGGCAGACCAGCTGGGATAAACCGTATCGGCGTTGATGCCGATTTGTTCCACGGCCCGGACTTTGGTACCGTCATCATTGGCTACTGCCAAATAGCGGTTGCTTGGATCCAGTCCGATACTTTTTAGTACCAGCTGGTCGCTGTTTGGAGCATAATCAAACTCTTCCCAATGTTTGGGCAGGGTGACCTGGGAATCGGTAGTAAAATTATAGACGATATTTGAGCCGTCCGGATATTCCAGCACGGCCTTGTTTTTCCCGGGCGACCAAGTAACCGCGGAAACATTATGAAAAGTTTTTTCGCTAAGCAGTTCGCTGTTGCCGTCTTTGTCCAGGCGATAAAATTTATTGGTATTTGGGTCAAAAAATTGTATATCATTTCCTTTGGAATCGAGAGTTGCCCCCAGACTGGGTGTATCGCGCAGCTCGGTCGTCTTTGTTATCCCTCCCCGTGCTATCGGGCTGATCTTGGAACCGGGGACAGTACCTTGCCCGGGTAATTGCCCCTCTTTACCAAGGTCAATTATTTGTCCTTTACCCTCTTTGGCGCTGGGCAAGCCGCCGACTATGGGGGTGGTAGTTGTTATTCCATCAGGCAAGGTAGGGGAAAAATTAGGACGGAGAAATAAGAAATATAATAGCAGAGCCATTATAATTACTATTAAGGCAAAACCTACGATAGCTAGAATTTTTAAATATTTTGGCCAGTCTTCCATAATGTTTATATAAGATATAGGATTAAATATTATTTTGCGATAGTTTAACCTTATATTTTATTTTTTACAGTTTTAACGCGGATTTTACGCTGATATCTACGCTGATATAACGCAGATAATTTTATAGCTTAGAATAATAAAATTATTTTGTGAATAAATATAATTTATGTTATAATATATGCAAAGATGTGGGTAATTTATTTTATTAATTTACTTTGATTTTATTAATTTATTACCCTGATTACTTTAATTATATAATATTTTACTAAGTAGTGTCAAAGTATTTTAATGTTATTTTTGCCTAGCGGCAAAAAGCCCCACTACAAATGGGGTACATGCGAATTTTATATTGAATAAAATATGGGACTTTTTACACCCGCCCAATCCTATTTAGGGGTTGATATCGGCAGTACGAGCATAAAATTAGTAGAGCTAAAAAAGGAGGGTAAAATTATCCGCTTGCTTACCTATGGTTTTAGCGAACAGGATAATTCCGGCCAAACCGATTGGCAGAACAATAGCGCCGCCGCTGCCGGCATTATTAATAAAATCCGTGATGAAGCCGGTACTGGCAGCAATAACGCGGTTTCCGCTTTGCCGACTTTTTCGGTGTTTTCGTCAGTCCTAAATCTAAGCAATGTTTCCAAGAAGGATATTTCCGCCGCTGTTCATTGGGAAGCGAAAAAAGTGATCCCTTTGCCTTTAGAAGATATGATTTTGGATTGGAAGCAAATCGACACTGAAACCGACAAAAAGGGCGCCAAGAAAAATTTAAGAGTACTTTTAACCGGCGCTCCCCGTACCCTGGTTAAAAAGTATATAGAAATATTCAAAGAGGCCCGGCTTAATTTACTTAGTCTGGAAACCGAGACTTTTTCATTGATTAGATCTTTAGTGGGTAATGATAAATCAACGGTTATGATAGTGGAATTTGGGGCATCTACCACTGACGTGTCAATAATTGATAAAGGAATACCAATATTAAACCGGAGTATTGATGTGGGTGGTATTACTATTACCAAGGCTTTGAGCAGGCATGCCGGGATTGATGATGAAAAGGCGGAGCAGCTAAAATATGATCTGGGAATAAGCCAGTTTAAAGAGCAAAACGGTGAGATCCCCAAACTTGTGAGCGATACGATCGCGCCAATAGTTAATGAGATTAAATACGCGATAAATTTATTTCAGAATAAAAATAATCGAAAAACGGAAAAAGTGATTTTGTCCGGCGGGTCCGCCTTGTTGCCGAATCTGGTTAAATATTTGGGTAAAATTCTGGATATGAAAGTTTTAATTGGTGATCCTTGGGCAAGAGTGGCCTACCCCGAGGAGCTTCGCCCTTTGCTTCAGGAAATCGGGCCACGGATGTCGGTCGCGATCGGCCTGGCGCTTAGAGAATTAGAATAATTTATGGCAAAGAATGATTTAAAATTAAATAATGACTCAAGTGATGGAAAATCGTTTTTGTTATCCCTTAAAAATATATTTTCCCCATCAGAGGCTAAAAAAGAAATGTCAAATGATTTTACCGGCGAAAAAAAAGCGGCGGTTGATTGGCAATTAGCGAAAAAAAACGAGAACGAAGCCAGGCAGAAAAATATTATTACAAAAGATATGCCAACTAAAAAGCCGGAAAATGAAATTAAAGCTAACTTTACCGTAAAAGAGGCGGCCGGAATTAAATCAAAGGTAGCGGAGGAAAATAAAAAGTTAGGGGAAAAAGAGTCTGTTCCCCAAAAGAAGAGTAATATTAGTTTGTCGAGTGCCAAAAAGGCGATTATCAAAACATTTTCTTCCCAGGGGGCTTGGAACGCGCCTAGTATTATAAAGACTAATTTAATCCAGGGGGAAATCACCACCATTGCCGATTGGGGTGAGAAAAAGCGTTTGGTGTTTTATCTTTTATTAATTTTGACGATTATTTTCGGCGGTTTTTATTTTGCGTTATTGGGGTGGGAATATAAGTCAAAACATGAGGCCGCTAAGCTGGGTGGTGTAATTGCCGAGCTGGAAGAGCAAATTAAAGAAGCCGAAAAAACCGTGAAAGAAGTTGATAATTTTCAGCAAAAATTGAATTTTGCGGGCGTCTTGCTTGATAAGCATATATATTGGACAAATTTCTTTTATTTTTTAGAGAAGAATATTTTAACCAAAGCCGTGGTCTTGGACGGGTTTACCGGCGGGACAGAAGGTAAGTATGTGTTTAGCCTAAAGGCAAACGAATATACAGACATCCCTGATCAGGTGCGGGCCCTTAAAGCCAACGACAAGGTGATTGACGCCTGGGTGCTTGGTGGTACGCAAACAGTCGAAACAAGGTTAGATAAATACGAAGAAGAAAAAAGTGAGAAAGTAGTAAATTTTTCCTTAGACGTAATATTAAACCCCAGTTTATTTAGGCATGACTAATCACGATCAATATGGACGATGAACAAAAGCCAAAAGCAGCCCTTGACCAGAAATATATACAATTGTTAAAAATAAATGTGTATAAATTTTTTAATCTTATTGTGGTTATTACCGCAATACTTATACTTATTATTGGTTTTTTATATATTCTTCGTCCAAAATATGATAATATCGTAAAAGGCATCCAGCTGACAATCGAAGAAAAGGAAAACGATAAAGTGGTAATGGAAAGATATATTACCAGACTGCAATCTTACCAGGAGTCATATAACTCTATATCCAACAGCAATAAAGAGGCAATTAATAAAATGATACCCGAAGAATATGACAAGGAAGAGTTGTTTGCCTATATGGATAATTTAGCCAAGCATATCGGGCTTACCCTGGATTCGGCGTCAATAGGGGAGGCTAAGAAAAAGGGCAGTGTTTTGGATTTAGAACAAAGTAAGACCGGGTTGATTCAAGAAATTGAAATGTCCCTAAGCTTTAGCGGGGTGGATTACCGCACTCTTAAGCAAGTGTTAGCCGCGTTTGAAAACAGTTTGCGGCTGATTGATGTGCGGAATATTGCTTTTTCCCCTAGTGAAAATTCTCTGTCCGTGGAATTAACAACTTATTATATAAAATAGATTATAGACCTCTTGCAAAATAAGTCTTTCGACTGCAATTTCCATATTTTGGTAAATTTCTTCAAAAAAATATTGGCCTATATTATCACATAAGCAAAAATTTTTTTGAAAAAATTTCCGCAAAATCTAAAAATTTCGTAACGAAATATTATTTCGCAAAAGGTCTTATGCTTTCCACTACCGCTGACAGCAAAAATAACCAAATAATAACTTTAATCCTCCTGGTGATTTTACTGGTGGGCGGGTATTTGATCCTGGAGAAATATGTTTTAGTCCGTTTTGATATTGATTTTAATCTGCTTGATACGTCCGGTACAATAATTACAACCGAGCAGTTGGCAAACAAGCGATTGGACACCAGTCTTTTTGACAGTAATATTTTTAAAGAATTTAAAGATTATTCCATTGTATTAACCGATCCCAGCCAAGTGCCGGTCGGTAAAAAGAATCCCTTTGAGTCGGATTAAACTATAGAATTAAATATTTGGACACCTCTGTCATTCTGAACTCCCGCAGGGAGTGAAGAATCCCGTGGATATAGAGACGAGATTCTTCGTCGCTCCGCTCCTCAGGATGACACGATAGGTTTTTGTCGTTTAAGTGTATAATTTTTGTTAATAACATGACCAAACAAGAGGAATTATTAACCGTCTTGGTACAAAATGATATTATCCCCAAGGATGTTGTTCCCGATATTGCCAAGGAGTTGGAAAAACCGGGCTCAAAAATAGACGAATTGCTTATTAGGAAGCGCTTGGTTGATGTTGAAAAATTAACCCAGATCAAGGCCAAAGTTTTTAACTTGCCTTATGAAAATTTACAGAGTAAAGAATTAAAAGAAGAAATTATTAATATTATTTCCAGTGAAGTCGCGGAGAATTATAAAATCGTTTGTTTTGACCGGGCGGGGAACAAAATTAAAGTCGGCTTGACTGACCCGGATAATTTCAAAGCGATTGAAGCGGTTGATTTTTTGGCTAAGGGCAGAAAATTAACGGTTGAATATTATTTAATTTCTCCAAAAAGTTTTCGCTCTGCCTTTAAAAAATACAAAGACATGGACAGAGAGCTGGGGGCGGCCCTTAAGGCCAGGGCCGATGAAGAGGACGAGCTGATTACTGTCAAAGAAAAAGATTCAATGGAATTGGAAGAAGTGACTAAGAGCGCGCCGGTAGCTAAAATAGTTTCGGTAATAATTCGGCACGCGGTCGAGGGCGGAGCCAGTGATATTCATGTTGAACCGTTATTTAAAGAGAGCCGGGTCCGTTATCGGATTGACGGCGTTCTTCATACTTCGTTGGTTTTACCGCGAAGCGTACACGCGGCGATCATCGCCCGGATCAAAGTAATGGCTAATTTAAAGCTTGATGAAACCCGTATGCCCCAGGATGGCCGGATTAGGATGGAAATTGGGGAAAAGGTGATTGATTTCCGGGTTTCTACCCTGCCTTTGATTGGCGCGGAAAAAGTAGTAATGCGGATACTGGACACGACCAAAGGCGCTCCCACGCTTGAGGAGTTAGGGTTTCAGGGCCAGCAATTAGAGGCGATCATGAGCGCGACCGAGAAGACGGAGGGTATCCTTTTAATCACCGGGCCGACCGGTTCGGGCAAGTCAACAACGATTTTTTCCGCTTTGGATATATTAAATAAAGAAGGGGTAAATATTGCTTCCTTGGAAGACCCGGTTGAATATCAAATGAAGGGCGTTAACCAGTCGCAGATAAAACCCGACATAGGTTATACCTTTGCCAGCGGGCTTCGCTCGTTCCTTAGGCAAGATCCGGATATAATTATGGTCGGTGAGATTCGCGACGAAGAAACCGCCGAGTTGGCGATTCACGCCGCCTTAACCGGCCACTTAGTGCTCTCCACCTTGCATACTACCGATGCCCCGGGTGCGATAACCCGTCTGGTCGATATGGAGGTAAAGGCCTTCCTTTTGGGCTCCACTTTGATTGCCGTAGTGGCCCAGCGGCTGGCCAGGAAAATATGCGATAAATGCAAAGAAGAATATAAACTGCCGGATAAATATGTGCGTGAGACTAAGGAGGAGCTGGAAAGGATCGGTCTGGATTATGTGAGTAAATTGATTCCTAAATTTGATATCAATAAAATGAAATTTTATAAAGGCAAGGGCTGCGCGCATTGCGGGAACACCGGCTATCATGGACGTTTGTCGGTCAGTGAAGTTATGACCATAACCAATGAACTGAAAGAAAAGATATTTGAAGGGAAAAAACATTTAACCCTTGAAGATATTAGGGAAAGCCAGCAATTCGTGTCTGTCAAGCAAGACGGAATATTAAAAGTAATCCAAGGCATAACCACAATGGAAGAAATTTTACGCGTAATGAGAGATTAAAGTTATTTTTGCTGGCGCAAAAAGCCGCACTACAAATGCGGCACATGCGAATAATACTTAAATAACAATAACTATGTCGAATAAAACTATCAAAATATTATTGATCGAAGACGATCCATTTTTATTAAGCATGTATTCAACCAAGTTTAGTTTGGAAAATTTTTCTGTTATCTCAGCGGATGACGGGGAAAAGGGCTGGCAACTGGCCGGGGAAACCAAACCGGATATAATTTTATTGGATATATTGATGCCCAAAATGAATGGTTTTGAAGTTTTGGAAAAATTAAAAGCAGACAAAAAAACCAAGAACGTGCCGGTAATTCTCCTTACCAATTTAAATCAAAAAGACGAAATTGAGCGCGGTATGACCCTGGGGGCGGACGATTATCTGATCAAAGCCCATTTCATGCCCTCTGAAGTAGTGGAAAAGATTAAAAAGGTTTTAAAAATAGATTAAATTAGGAATTACACGCTTGCTGTCATTGCGAGGCCGAAGGCCGTGGCAATCCCGTGAAAGAAGCAATTATCACGGGATTGCCACGAAGCTTCGCTTCTCGCAATGACAGGGTGATTAGAGATTTTCTCAGCAAACGTGTAAATTTTGTAAATAACAAATGTCCGTTTTTAAATATCGCGCGCTTACAAAAGAAAAAAAGACGGTTGCCGGGCTGGTTGAAGCACCCAGCGAAGATATGGCCGTGGAAATACTGCGGGATAAAGAGCTGGAAATAATTTCCTTGATCGAAAAGAGGAGAGGAAGCGGTAAATTTAATATTGCCCTGGACCGCATTAAGGCCAAAGATATTGTGATGTTCTCACGGCAATTTTCCGTTTTGATCGGAGCCAGCGTGGCTTTGGTCCAATCGCTTAAATTGCTTGCCGAACAGACCAAGAACGCTAAATTTAAAGGCGTAATCGGCGAAATTGCCGATGAAGTGGATGGCGGAGCAAGATTGTCCGATTCGCTTGCTAAGCGGCCCAAGGTGTTTACGGATTTTTACGTCAATGTAGTAAAGTCCGGGGAGACCAGCGGCAAGCTGGATGAAGTATTAAATTATTTAGCCGATGAGCTGGAAAAGGACTATGACATGACCAGTAAGATCAAGGGAGCGATGATCTATCCGGCCTTTGTTCTAAGCGGTCTAACGGTTGTCGGGGTGGTGATGATGGTTTTTGTTGTTCCCAAGCTGACTAACGTAATTGCCGAGAGCGGGGGCGAGCTGCCCATGGCAACAAAAATCGTAATCGCGATTTCCGATTTTTTAGCCGGCTATTATTGGCTGCTAGGGTTTATGATAGTCGCGTTTATTTTTGGTTTTCGGTTTTTTCTGCGTATTCCAATAGGGAAAAGAATTGTTGACAATATTATTTTGCGTCTGCCGATATTTGGCAAACTTTTCCAAAAGATTTTTTTAGTGCGTTTTACCCGCTCTTTGCAGACCCTTTTAAAAGGCGGAGTAAATATTACTAAAGGCCTGGCTATTACGGCTGAAGTGGTAGCCAACACAGTCTATCGGGAAATAATAATTGACACCAAAAAGGAAGTTGAAGATGGTAATTCCATAACCAGCGCGATGGAAATATCGCCCTTTGTACCGGTCATGGTGTCGCAAATGATAGGGATTGGCGAGAAGACCGGGCGCTTGGACACAATTCTGGAAAGCATTACCAATTTTTACGGCCGGGAGATAGATAATACGATCGCCAATTTAATGACTTTAATGGAGCCGATCATTATGGTGATCATGGGCCTCGGCGTGGGTACAATGGTGGCGGCTATTATTATGCCGATGTACAGCTTGTCCAGCCAGTTCTAAGTTATTTTTTTCTAACGAAAAAAAGCCCCGCTACGAATGGGGCACATGCGAATAAATGATTTTGTTTAAAAACGATAAAAAGGAATATATTCATAATTTTGGCTTTACCTTGATTGAATTGCTTGTGGTTATTAGTATTATTGGCATTTTGTCTTCATTTGCGATAGTGTCTTTAAATTCCGCCAGGATCAAAGCTCGTAACGCCTTAAGAAAAGGCGATATGGCGCAGCTAAGAACCGCTTTAAGCCTGTATTATGATGATTTCCTGGAATATCCCGCTTGCGGCACTTGGGATTTTGGGGCGCTGGATTTTGGGGCCACTGTAGGAGAAAACAATGGTGACGGCTCTTGGTGTTATTTAAACACCCTGGAAACCGCTTTAACCCTGGGAACACGGCCGATCATGATGAATATACCAAGAGACCCAAAAAATCCGGACAACGTCCCGGCTCCGACAGGGGATGATATTTATATTTATCGGTATGTTAGCGATGGAGTTGAGTACGCAGTCGTCTATTATCTGGAAGAAGATTTAACCATGCAAGTGATGAGAGGTTGGTAAAATTATAAATTAAAATAACTATATGAATAAAGAGAATAAAACCGCTAATAAATATTTAGTACTGGGGGTAATAGGATTGATAATTTTGGCGATCATACTTAGCCCTTATGTGCTTGATAAGCAAATAGTAAAAGCCCTTACCAATAGTTACAACAAATTGATAAACGATAGCCTTACGGCCGGAGAATGGAATGATCTGTTAACTGATTTTCTGGCTAAAGATGGCGGCACAACCGTTAATGGCGTAAATAATGCCATGCAAGGCGATCTTGATATGGGTACAAACAGAATCATTAATGTTGCTACGCCAATAGCAAGCTCGCCCGGCAGCGACGCGGCCACCAAGGCCTATGTTGATACCCAGGCAATAGTCGCGGCCTCCGCGGCCACAGACAGGCAGGGTAATCCGCTAAGCATAGTTTGCGATTCAACTAATCCTGGGGCAGGTTGGCTGCCCTTCAACCCGGGAGGGGCAATGAAGGATGGTTTAGAGCTTGTAGTATATACGACCGACGACGGCACGGCCACGGGGAATCCTTTATTTACGGGTACGCCACTGCATATTACCAGTCTGGGCGGATCTAACGATGATCTATATTTAGCGATCGGCCATTCTAGCATACAGATAAGAACGATTCCCCCTATTACCACCGATAATACTAAGTTTACTATAAGAATATACATGGATGATCCGTCTCTTGGCATTACTCCGGCTGAGGCTAATTTAAACGGTTGGTTTATAAGTTGGTGCGCGATTGGCAATTAAAATAAGCAATTTAATCAATATGAAATATTTTAAAAGCTTACTTATTATTACTATCCTTTCTATTTTTAGTATTAGCCAGGCAGGGGCAGTAAGTAATACTTATAACAAAATTACTCCCAGCCAATTTGTAAACAGTGAATGGAATTTTTTGCTCTCCGATTTTCTCTCCAAAGATGGCGGTACAACGGTTGATGGCGTAAATAATGCCATGCAAGGTGATTTTAATATTGGGTCAAACAGGATAATTAATGTCCCTACACCGACAGCAGTTTCGCCGGGAAGCGATATTAGTAGCAAGGCTTATGTGAATAGTCTAATTGCTCTTTCCGGGGCCGCCCAAGATCCGCAAGGCATTGAAAAGAAAATAGTTTGCGGACAAACTCTGTACGGGGCCACTGCCTGGATAAGTCATCTTAATAATGTTGTACAGGTGGATATACATACAAC
>JAUVLY010000146.1 GCA_030600505.1 Candidatus Falkowiibacteriota bacterium | reverse complement strand
AAGAGAGGGGGAGTAAAACAATAAAAGCACACTAAAGCGTGCTGTTTTTAAAATTAAGTCAATAGAGTAAGCTTGACACCCCCTGGGGGTGTGTGATATGATGTTAATGTATGAAAAACAATATACAATTAATAAACAATTTAATAGGCCAGCTTGAAGGAATTAAGCGGATGATGGATCAGAATAAAGACTGTTTGGCGGTTTTAACACAAATAAAGGCGGTTAAAGCCGGTTTGAATAGTGTGATGGATAAGTATATAATGGAAAACATGGGCGCATGCATGAAGAAGTCCGGCAGTTCTAAGGATTTTGTTAAATTGAGAAAGCTTATTTCGGAAATAACAAAAAAATAATTTATTAATAATAAACATAAGTCTATGTCTAAAGAATTTACTGATGGCAATTTTCAAGCCGATGTAATTGAAGCTAGTAAAACTAAACCGGTTTTGGTTGATTTTTTTGCCGCTTGGTGCGGCCCATGCAAAATGCAGGGCCCGATCGTTAATGAGGCCTCCGAAGAGGTTGGTGACAAAGCAGTGGTGGGTAAGCTGGATACGGAAGCCGCCCCGCAAACGGCCGCAAAGTACGGCGTAATGAGCATCCCGACTTTGATCATTTTTCGCAATGGCGAACCAGTTGAAACCATGGTCGGTATGCAGCCCAAGGAAGGCTTGGTCGCGGCGCTTGAAAAGCATGTTTAGGTAGCAGTATTCCATGTTTATTGGTCAAATATACGCGTTTAAACAGTTTCTTGCAACCCAGAATCATATTATGGTATAATTTAAGTATAAATTTAGCCATATTTCCATATTAACGATTCAATAAAAATAAAATGTCTGATGCAGTATTTGATTTAATAGTAAAAATTATTTTAATTGTAGGTATCCCCACCATGGTAGCTGCCTGTATTTATATTGGTAGAAAACTGCAAATTCTTGATGATTTAAAGGGTACACTAAAAACAGTAAAATATAATTTAAAAGTTGTGGCCGATTATTTAATTCAGGAAACAGATTTTAGCCATAGTGACCTAGAATCATACAGCCCCCTCAAGCTAACAGATATTGGCAAGAAACGAATTAGGGATATTGGATTTGATAAAATATTTGAAGAACACAAACAAGATTTTTTTGATTTTATCAATTCTGAAAAAGCTAAAACCAAATATGATGTTGAGGTTTCCGCCATTAAGTCATTAAGCGCCTTGTTTTATAAAGATTATTTTAATTTGTTAAAAGAATATTTATATAATAAGCCCGAAATAGACGAAAGGCAGCTTAGGGTCACTCTTGGAGTTTTTGTTCGTGACGAATATTTTAAAGCTCATCCAGAAATAAAGTAAATTAGCGAGTAGTGCGTAATAAATAGACAATAATATATAACTGACTAGTAAAAATCACCAGATTAGTTTTGGTGGTTTTTTGATTTTGCTAGCCTTTTAAGCGAATTTATACTATAATTGTATATGTAATTAAAGGGTTTGTGGAAAACTAAAATTTTAAATAATTAAACTTGATTATTAAAGATCAAAAAATTATGGCAAAAATGACCAAAATGCAGCAGCTAAACGCTTTGGCCGAAAAAACCGGTTTAAGCAAAAAAGATGTTGGTGCTGTCTTGGACGAGTTGGCTACAATGGCTTACTCAGAAGTTAAAAAAACCGGTGAATTTGTTGTTCCTGGTTTTGGTAAACTGGTAAAAGCTCACCGCAAAGCGCGCATGGGCCGCAACCCGGCAACCGGTGAAGCAATTCAAATTAAAGCTAAAACCGTAGTTAA
>JAUVLY010000143.1 GCA_030600505.1 Candidatus Falkowiibacteriota bacterium | reverse complement strand
CATAAGTCTTATTATTTATCCAATGGCGAGGAAATTCCGGTTTTAAGAGGGATTGATTTGGATATTAAAAAAGGTGAGTTTGTTGCCTTGATGGGCGAGTCTGGCGGCGGCAAGACCACACTTTTAAATATTATTGGCTGTTTGCACCCCTTAAGCGAAGGTGAATATTATTTGGATAGTGAAAATATTGGCGTGGTGCGTGATGACTTTACTCTGGCCTATATCCGTAATAAGAAAATGGGTTTTATTTTTCAGCAATTTAATTTATTCACGCGTTTGAGTGCTTTAAAAAATGTTGCCTTGCCCGCACTCTATGCCGGTACCGAGCGAGCGGACAGAGAAGCACGCGCTAAAGAATTGTTAAAAAATATTGGCCTAGGGGAACGTATCGGGCACAAGCCAACCGAGCTTTCCGGTGGGCAGCAACAGCGGGTAGCGATTGCCCGCGCGCTTATTAATGATCCGGAAATTATTTTGGCGGACGAGCCAACCGGCGCGCTTGATTCAAAGTCAGGTATTGAAGTAATGGAAATTTTTAAAGATTTTAAAAAACGGGGCAAGACCGTGGTTATGGTTACCCATACCACCGAAGTTGCCAAATATGCCGACCGAATCATATATTTACGTGATGGGAAAGTGATTGATAATAATTATAAATTGAAGGGTAACTACTAGCTTGAGCTATCTAAAAAATTTATAAATTTAGCTTAATGTTTATCGAAATTCTTTTAATGGCCTTTGAGTCATTAAGACAAAATAAAACTCGAACGCTTCTATCTATGCTTGGCGTGATTATCGGTGTTTCTACTGTAATTGCTGTTTTTGCGATTGGCCAGGGTGCGCAGTCAGCCGTGGATGAACAGTTTGCCGGCTTGTCAGCCAAGTCTATTCTTGTGATGGGTACTCGCGGAGGAACCGCTAGCTCTAAATTGGCGATAGAAGATGTAGAGTTTATTCGTGAGCAGGCCGAAAATATCGGACGCGCAACCGGTGCTACCCAGGGGACTGTGGCCGTATCCTATGATTCACAAGAAAGTTCTTTTTCTGCTGTTGGTACGGATATAGAATATTTTTCAATATCAAATTTGGAGTTAAGTGATGGGCGCTTGTTTACGGAAGATGAGATGGACAGCAAGGCCAGAGTGGCGTTGCTTGGCTCCGGGGTTGTGGAAACTTTATATGAGGAAGACGCCAGCCCACTCGGGACTACAGTCAATGCCGGAGGCAAGAAGTTTGAAGTTATTGGAGTTTTTGAAGAAACCGGTAGTAGTATGGGTAGTGTGAGCAAGGACGATTCAATTTATATTCCTTATCAAACCGCTCAGTCCAGCATTCTTGGTACAGGCGGTCGGATAATGCTGACCCTGGAAGCGACTACAGTTGACACGGTTACAGCAGCGACTGAAGAAATTACCGCTATCCTGCGTGAAGAGCATAATCTCAAAGACAGTCAAGCAGATGATTTTCGGATAATGGACGCCGGCTCTATGGTTGGGGCGGCCCAGGAATCAGCCGCTCTTATGACTACGGTTTTGACTTTGGTCGCGGCGATCGTTTTGATTGTGTCCGGTATTGGTATTATGAATGTTATGTTTGTAACGGTTGCGGAGCGAACCAAGGAAATTGGCATTGCCAAAGCAATTGGTGCCAAACAAGGCGATATTCTTTCTCAATTTTTATACGAATCAATTATTCTCTCTGCATTCGGTGGTTTGATTGGCGTGGGCCTGGGCCAGGGCGCGATTCCTTTGATCAGTAAATACGGCGGCATGCTTGTCACCAACACCATGGCCGGCCCACTCCTGGGTTTTGGCTTTTCTGCCCTGGTTGGCATTACTTTCGGTTTTTATCCGGCCCTAAAAGCGAGCAAGCTGGATCCGGTTGACGCGCTTAGGAGCGAGTAATAAAATAAGGCGGTGTTTTTATTTTGTTTATAATTTGTTTATGATTTC
>JAUVLY010000080.1 GCA_030600505.1 Candidatus Falkowiibacteriota bacterium | reverse complement strand
TATCCTAATTAGCCCTTCTAAATTTTTATGCGGATATGCATTGCCGACATAAAGCAGATAGGGCCTGTGTATATTATACCCTAAAATTACTTTTTTGTCATCAGTTTTCTTAGTCCTGTTTAAACTTGTTGCCACCCCTTCGTAGACCATTTTCACCTTGCTTTTGTCAACCTTGAATTTTTTAATAATATCTTGCCGGGTAAATTCGGAAATAGCAATGATTATTCGCGCCCGTTTGGCGGCAAAAAATATTACCACCCGGTAAGCCAAATTTTTAAACCAATAAAGAACTGGTGACAGCGTGCTCGCCCGTGCGGTGGAATGTTTAGTAAGAATCAAATCGTGGATGGTAATTATAAAATGGACAGGTGTAAACAATGGAACATTAAAATGAGTAAAATGAACAAAGTCCAGCTTCTCACGCCAAATAAGCCAGGGGAAAATAATTTGTTCTTTAAATGTGTACCAGCGAATATCTGCCAAAACTTTTTTTACCCGCGAGTTATCGGTTTTAAACGAGTCAAAATTTTCTTTACGCAAAAAGACAACATATTCATTCTCCTGGTCTTGACGCAAAACATTATCAACCAATTCCTTTGTATACCGCCCCAAGCCCTTGGACTCAGGGCCATAAAACCGCGCGTCTATACCAATGCGCCTATGTTTAATCTTTTTAATTTTGTTCATACATCTTAAGTATAACAAAAAAAGACCGTGACTTCCAAATCATATAAAGTCACGGTTTTTTATTATCATCACATTGCCCGGCAATTTTGTCGTTTTCAATACAAATTAACGCCCGACACATCTCCCTACGACCCACGGACCAGTGTTGTCCAAAACTTTTGAACCCGTATCTGGTACCGCATTTTTTACATTCATGGCTGCTGGATCCTATTGGTGAACTATTCGCGTGTGATTTATATTTTATAATACCACCACATAATTTTGTTTTTCCGCCGCATGATTTGCATTTTATATTTTTCGACATTTCAATCCCTCCTTTTTTATTCTCAATATCAAATAACTGTCATCCTGAACGAAGCGCTAGCGGAGTGAAGGATCCCGCCTCTACATCCACCCCGGTAGAAACTACGTTCACACGGGGCACAGCGAGATTCTTCTCCCGCTTCGCGGGATCAGAATGACAGTGCTGTTTACGGGATTCTTCGCTACACTCAGAATTACAAAATAATTATTATTCGCATAATTCGAATTCGCAACATTCGCATATCATTCGCAAATTCGCATTATGTCATTCTTTTTCCAACTTATACAAACTAAAATCACTGGTAATTTTTTCAATCTTTTGAATTTGTAAACCGGCTTCTTTTAGCCGGCTGGTATTTAAATAATTAATGTCTTTTTCGGGTAATGTAAAATTATAGTAGTAAATTGGTAATTTGTCAAGTAGATTAGCATACTGGGCTACCATACTTTTGTCGTCAAAAAGACCGACAATTACCTTGCGCTCCGGAAACAAGAGCTTGTCATGGTAACGAGTAATAATGGTTGAGTTACTTTCGGTCAATTCCAAAATTTGTTGCCACTCCGCGCGCGAATCCTTCTGTCTCTCTGCCAAATAAATCAGGCCCTCATCTGAGCCGCTTAGAACAAAAGTAAATGACGAAATCGCGATCAGCCCAATTATTAGCATCCTGGTTATCAAGCGACAAGTGCCTTGATTCATCCTGCCAGAGGAAAACTCCATTTTGAGCTGTCCGTCATTGTCCTTGGTCTTGCGGAATAAAAGACAAATTGCCTGGGTCAAACGGATGATAAAAATGCCAGCCAACGGAATCAAACCCAGATATATTGGTAGCCAATAACGCGTGTACGAATTACCGATCGTAATCGCGGCTGTATCCGGATTATCAAAAAAGCGCCAAGAGCCGTAGTAAAAAACAAGGATAACAGACACGCTAAACCAGGCAACCAGAAACACCCATTGTTTATATTTGCGTTTTTTAAACGTTAATATAAATATTACGCCGCCCAGAAACGCTGCGTAAAAAAGCCAGGGGAACATTCCCTTGATATAGGCATTAGCGGTCCAGAGGCTCAATTTTGGATTCAAACCAAAATAAAAAACAGTATTAAAAATATTCTGGGCTTTTTCTTTTATTTCCATCACTTGTCCGCCAGCCGTGGAGCTAAGTATTGCTGCCGAATCATCCTTAATGGCCGCGATTGATTGGTTCATTTCGCCGTAGCCGCCTAATATCGGTGAGCCGTATAAAATCTGATTATGATAAAACATTGGTAAAAGTGAAGAAAAAAGAAATATTAAAAATATTAACAACTTAAGCACGCCCATGCGCCGGATATTAAATAGCCAAAGGATTAGCAGAAGCGGCACTATCCAGACCAGCTCAGAGGTGCGTGTCATTATTGTCAATCCAAAAAATGTACCGGCCAAAGCAGAAAAAATAAAATACTTGACGCGTATTTTGAGTTTAATAATTTTTTTAAATCTAAATTTATCTATTAATTTTACAAAAATATTTTTAAAACCTTTAACGCGCTTATTGTTATCACCAGTCATTAGCGCACTAAAATACAAGGCAATGATAAACAAGGCAATAAATAATACATTATGAAACATACTTCTGGCCGCGTAATAGGTAAACACCGGGAACACTGCCAGAAGAACAGCAGAAAGTAACGCATTAGTACGGCCAAATATCCTCCGGATAAGCAGATAATAAAAAATAATTCCCAGCGCGCCAAATAATGGCGTAAGGAATGGTAAAATTTTGTAACCGGCTATTTTCGCAATACTGCCAAATATTATAATAATTCCCAAAAATGAAACCGGCTTGAGCTCACCGTGGTCCGAGCGAAAACTACGCGGACGCATTATATCGTCGGTATAAAGATTGTATTTTTCATAGACGCTGATCTTGCCAGTTTGGGCATAGAGCTTGGCAAAAATATAATTGGCGGTTTCGTCCGGGCTGGCCCATTTAACAAAGTCGGTTTCTATTCCTCCTGCTTCTCCCGAATTATCCGCATAATCCTGAGTGTAATAATTAAAACTGCCGGTCGCCAAAAAAAATAAAACAACAACTGGGAGTATCACCCCCCAGTGCCAGTATTTTTTAAATATTTTCTTAAATTTCTTCTTCATAATAATTCAATAGCCTTCGTTAGGCTGGGTTTTCAAACCCAGCCGGGTGTTTAGGTTAATGTCTGAACATCCGCCTTCCCCTTCCGCCTGGGTTTGAAAACCCAGGCTAACGAATTGTTTTATGTTTAATAATCTAGCAAATTTTGCTTATTTTGGCAAGAAAAAAAGGCAACGGTAACTATGATCTGTTACTATTGCCTTTATTTTATAAACATTTTTTGTTAAAAAATTTATGCAGAAAAATTCAACGGGAAAGCTTTCTTGATGAAATTAATTAATTCACTAATTAAAAAAGGTTTTCCCAAGTAAACATCCCGACTTTGTTCAAAAGCCTTTTCCCTTAATGCCATATTTCTGCTTTCAGGGTTCCCACTACAAACGAATACTATAGTATTTTTGTTAGCTTCTTTAGCTTGTATCAATACATCAATACCGTTGAATATGCTACCAGGCATTTCTACATCAGTAATTACCAAATCGTAGGGTATTCTTTCCTCTGTTAGCATATGTACAGCCTCCAGGCCATCATCAGCTGTATCTATCTTGGAATCCGGTTTAATCTTTTTTATTACATTAACAATTAAATTTCTTATTGGTTCTTCGTCATCCACAACTAATACTTTTTTTAAATCCATTTTTTCCTCCTTTATAAAATGAGCGTTAAATTTCAAAAATATATATTAAACAATAGATTAAATTAGCAGATTTCTCATTAAAAGTCAAGGGACTTTTGTTCAGATGAATCAGCGTAAATTCCGCGTATTAATCCGCGTTAAATCGGCGTAAAGCCGTTTTGAGCAATATTTAAAACTGAATTTTCTTAAATTTGTATTAAAACCTTAAACCTAGACTCTTGACTTAAATCCCATAACTAAGCAGAGAAACAATAGCAAAAGCTATTGCCAGATAGAGAGTGCCGGAGGCAAGCGGGATAAGGGCGGCCAGATCAAAGACAATGGCCAGAAGAAGGATGGTAACGCCAGCGCATTGCAGTATCATCTTGATCTTGCCCCAGACATTAGCCTGTACTTTTTTACCGGTCTTTAGCCGATACCAGGCTAGAGCAACAATGAAAAATTCCAAAATTATAATTATTAAGGCGGTCCAAAGGTCAA
>JAUVLY010000081.1 GCA_030600505.1 Candidatus Falkowiibacteriota bacterium | reverse complement strand
AAGGCGCCGAGTCGTCTGTCTCCTACTTACTGGCCCGTTTGGCAATAGAACAAATTCCCCAAAAAAAATAGTATAAAATAGCAACCATAATATTGGTTGCTATTTATTTTATAATAATCATAACTACTTACGAATTTACTTTTATAAATTTCTTTTTATAAATTGCAATATGTTAACTTTTCTTCGTGTTCCATATTATAAATTATTAGCAAAAAGCTTAATTAAAAAACACGCCTATAAGCGCAAGGAATTTGAGGACCGTGACGTATTGGAAAGAATAATATTTCCCTATATCCTGGCTAAATTCAACCCCAGAAAAATTCTTGACATTGGCCGTGAAGATACCCAGGAATTCTATAACGATTTCTTTCGCGGCCGCGAACTCTGGACCATAGATATTGACCCGGGAAAATTGGAATTCGGCTCGCTTCACCATATAACTGATGATGTTTCCAATATTAAAAAATATTTTTCCGACAATAGCTTTGATTTCATTCTCATGAATGGAGTGTTTGGCTGGGGCCTTAACCAACGCGAACAAATCAATAAGACTTTTGATGCTATCCATGATATACTAAAACCAGACGGCATTTTTGTTTTCGGTTTTAACGATGATATTATCCCGCTTAAAGAAATTAAGGGGCTTAAAAAACTATCTCCCTTAGATTTCAAACCCCTATGTGGCTGTAGTTTTGATTGCCTCAATGGCAACCATACCTATAAGTTCTACACTAAAAAAAATAAAAAATTATAATCATAAAATACCAAATTACAAACTCCAAATAAATTCCAAATAACAAATCTGAAACAATTATAAAGAATTGTGATAAATTTAATAAATTTCGGTCATTGGAATTTTGAATTTGGATATTATTTGTTATTTGGTGCTTGGAATTTGTAATTTCTTTTTTATATGGATATAACTGAAAAAGCCTATAATAAAGCAATTGAAGTAATTGAGGCGTGCGTGCACGAGCCTGGTTTTTACGCATCTGGCCTTAAAGGCGGCTACAGCGCGGTTTGGGCCCGGGACTCAATGATTACTGCCCTGGGAGCCTCTTTGGTTGATAGAAAATTCAGAAAACCATTTAAAGCCAGTCTCGATCTCTTGGCTAAAAACCAAACCGACAACGGCCATATTCCCAACTGTGTCGGTTCCTATAATATAGAGCGCCGAAGCGATGTAACATTCAATTCAATTGATGCTCCCCTCTGGTTTATCATCGGCCATTACGTTTATGCGGCCGCTTACAATGACCATTCCCTGCTCGAGAAACACAAAAAACATATTGCCAAAGCAATAGTTTGGCTTCGCTACCAGGATCCGAACGAAGATAAGCTTATCGTCCAACAACCAACTAACGGCTGGATGGATGCCTTTCCCCATAAATATGGCCGGGTTACCCATACTCTAGCTCTCTATTTCGCGGCTTTAAAAATGGTCGGCAATTTAGAGCTGGCCAGACACATCAAACGAGTGATGAATGGTGAGATCCAAAAATACCTTGATCTCTGGGATGAAAAATTAAACTATTACCGGCCCTGGATATGGAAGGACCATGCCGGAATTAAAGAGACTGAGGATTGGTTTGATACTCTGGCTAATGTTCTGTCTATTCTAACCAGTTTAGCCACGCACGGTAAAGCCGAGAAAATATTTAAGCATATCGAAAATAAAAATATTGACCGCCCCTACCCCTGCAAAACCATGTGGCCGCCGATCAAAAAAGGCGATCCGGAATGGCGCGATTATTTCGAGCAATGCGATGCCAAAACTCCGCTTCATTACGCCAATGCCGGTATTTGGCCGATGATTGGCGGCTTCTATGTCGCCGCTTTGGTAAGAATGAAAAAATTCCGGGAAGCGAAAATTGAGCTTGAGCGTTTGGCCCAAGCAAATATGAAAAGGCTAAAAATCCGCGACTTCAAAACCGGTTATGAATTTAACGAATGGCTCCATGGCGGCACTGGCCAACCCATGGGCGAACCGTACCAGGGCTGGAGTGCCGGCGCCTATATCTACGCCTACGAATGCGTCAAACAAAAACGCGTTTTATATTTTTAAAAATTAATCCAACGAATCAACAAATCTTTTTACAAATTTACGAATATTAATTTAGACACTATGTGTCTTTTTTTGTTTACTAAAATTATTTATGTATATACCTATGAACGTAGATATCTACGTTCATCTTTGAATAATTTTTGCCAATAAAAATAACCGCACCTTGCTCCAAAATGCGGTTATTTTTATCTTATTTATCTTATTTTATTATTTTTCTTATTTTATTATTTATCTTATTTTCTTATTTATCTTATTTTACCTCTTTAAATCTATCATCTCCTCCAGGGTGTTTAAGGCCTTTTTGGCCACGGTTTTATACTGAAAATTAGCCATCGCGTGTTCATGTGCTTGTTTACCAATGCGTTCGCGCAATTTATCATCCATTAAAAGCTGACGCGTATATTTAACCAAATCATCAATTGAGGCGCGATAAGCAAATACTTTTGGCTCTTTAAACTTGATCTTATGGTCCGCCTCAAAACCCATGCCCTCATAGGCCCATTCTTCGGTTAGTTTAATAGTGTCAGCCACCGCGGCTAAATACCCGGTTTCACCGTGTATTATAGTATCAGCCGGACCGCCTTTATTAATAGAAATAACCGGTTTGCCGCAGGCCATGGCTTCAACCTGGATCATGCCAAAACCTTCCAAACGGCTTGGAGCGGCGTAAATATCACAGGCCGAAATCAAATAATTCATAAAATCATGGGAAAACGCGCCCGAGAGATAGACAAACTTGCCCATGTCCAGGCCGGACTCTTCGATTAAACGCTCTTCTTCTTCACTATGTGTTTCGGCTGATTCCGAGTCCCAATGCTTAAGCACATATTTCCAATCCTTGAATTCTTTGTCGATCTCTGCGAGTGCTTTTATCATTTCCTGGGCGCCTTTACTGGTTACATCGCCGCCAATCGTCAGGATCATCTTTTCGTGCGGCTGAATGCCAAGCATTTCGCGCAGTTTAACTATCTTGGGGTCTTTAAGCGGCACCGGAAACATTTCTTTGGCGTCAAAACCAATATGCAAAGTACGAAAATTTTTTGTATCACAGCCGTCCCGTTTATAGGTCTTAGTCACCCAATCACTGGTTGTAAATACCAGGGGTAAATCGCTAATCGCTTCCTGGTAATTAGCCACCCAGCCATCGGCCACAAACCAAGGTACTGGAATCACGCCGTTGTTAAGCGGGCTGTAAATTATATCCGGCGTGTAAGTCCAGGCGCCAATGCCAATCGCCACATCCGGCTTAAAGGCAGATAAGAGCCATTGTTTCTGAAAGCTGGGCGCGTGATGGCCAGGCATCACGTCTACCCCCAACTCTTTGAGTCCCTGCCACAAAAGATGGCCCTGAATACTAAGTCCATCCGGCTCTACCGGGTGGGCAAATAAAACCGCTATTTTCATATTGTTAGAAAACAGTAAATAGAAAACAGTAAATAGAAATAATTAATTGTGTTGTTTATCTACTATCTGTATTTTGTATTTTAAATTCTTTAAAAGCTTCTTCTTCTGTGCACATTCGATTATCTACACCATCCCACTCATAGCCGTGTACAACTGACTGTAAACGTTTCTTTTTTTGAAAAATTTTTGTAGGTAAATTTATTATAATATCCGAATCTTTCTTAAAAGACATGCTTGAAATTCTGCCCCCTGAATTTTTTTTATAGTTAAAAAATAGTAAATTTTGGGTAATAATTTTCATCTCTTTAACTAATTCTTTTACTGCCCGGTGTACTCCAATATGCCGTGGATGGCCATATTCACCGTTTGATCCATGGGTAAAGACATAATCAAACTTTTTATTTTTTAATTTCGAGAGTATACATTTTTTAATCAAAGGTATTGTCTGATCAATATTCAGCTTACCTTCGTCCTCAAGATCGGTAATAACCGCCCTGGCGCCGTAGTGCTGGCAAATCGAATGGAACTTTGGCTCTCGGTCTTTATCACTGGCCCGACATAACGAAAAAATCGTCCAATGGACGCCTTTGTTTTGTAAAATTGTGCCGCCCATCCAGATCGTCTCATCGTCCGGATGCGCGACGACGACGAGCGCTCGCTCACCAACACGCATCTTAAGCTGTTTC
>JAUVLY010000097.1 GCA_030600505.1 Candidatus Falkowiibacteriota bacterium | reverse complement strand
CCACCACCACAGGAAAAAATTGCGATTTATAATTATGATTGGCCGCGTGAATATCTTTTACCTAATTACAGCTCCTCAAGCCAGGAAACAATAATTGACATTCCTTTGCGCGGTGCTTATCAGTTTTACACTTATATTAAGGATGAAGAATTAAATTTTAAATTTATTTTGGCTGACCTTAATCAGAATAAAGACCAAGATAATATTGAAATAATCCTTTATTACCAAGATGAGATTATTTTTACCAAAAGCATCGAAGAGGCAAGTACGGCGGAGAATAGTGAGTTGGGAGAATTAGGTGAGATTGAGTTTAAACAAAACAGCTTGCCGGAGGGAGTTTACAAAATTGAATTGCGCGCTAGCGATGATATTGTCACCCGGAGTATAGTAACTAAACAAAGTAAAATTGCTTTTATAAATAAAATTCGTTTGCTTAGGGATTTGAAAGAGAATATTAAGATGTATACTGATAGCCGCGAGTTTAACGCTTTAACCCCGCATCCGGATCGTTTGCAAAAAATCAAAGTCGGGTCAAAAGTATTAGACCTGGACGCAACCTATAAATTGTTTTCTCTTGATATACCGCTAACCTTGAGAGCAAACACGGATGACAAAAGTATAGAGTTAACTCTATACCTAGATGGCGTTACAATTTCGGGCGACGGCGTGTTTGCGTTCATGCGCGAGCAGCTAATCAATCCGCGCCTTAAAAAAGTTGATGAAAATATCGATATTAACGCCGAAGGAATTAATTATGTCATAGCAAATTATGAATCGTCTGAAAAGGATAACGATTGGCAAAGGGCCAGTATTCAAGTTGACTTAAAACAAGCCTACCGTGAGCGCGGCGCTTACCAGTTTATAATTTCGGTGCCAGGGATTAGTGAGGGTGAATGGGTGGAGGTGGATGAAATTATTATAGAGCTAAAAGGAAAAAATCTTATAGAAAAAGTTAAAGAAATAATCTTATAAATCATATAAATCCTTGCTAAATTTTTTGCAGGGATTAATAAGATTAATATGATAATTAAAGAAACATTTTATGTATTAACTGGAACGGTGGTAATTTTTGCCATTCTGGAATTAATTCTTCCCGGAATAGTGTTAGCGTATATAAACTTCAACCTCATTTTACTTTTATGGTTCATAAATGGTATAATAATTTTAGTAAACAGTAAGCAGTAAACAGAAGAAATATGATAAATAGAATGAAAAAAAATTGGCCACTTATTTTGTTTGCGATTATTTTCTTTGGGCCAATGCTTGGTAAAAATTGGGTATTGATTTTAATTATTGCGGCGGCAATATTTTTTGTTTTTAAACGAACCGGCAACATAAATATTAAAAATATTAATTTAACTAATTTATTTAAATTAAAAAATATGGGGAATCCAATTGATTTAGACAAACTAAGCAAGGAAAAGAAATTTAAGAGCATGTTTTTGAGTATAGTGCTTTTATTTTTTGTGGTTTGGCTCTTTTTTGCCTCGATTCAGATCGTGGACGCGGGTGAGACCGGAGTCTATTCGCTTTTTGGTAAAGTGCGTGACACCGAGCTCAGTAGCGGCTTTCATTTGGTCATACCGCTCGCCAAAGTAACACGCATGAGCATTCGGACCGAGGAGTATACCATGAGCATTGTCCAGGGTGAGGGTCAGCGTTATGGCTCGGATGTAATTACCGCGCTTACTAAAGAGGGTTTGAACGTTGACTTGGACATGACAGTCCTTTATCGTTTGCAAGAAGAAAAGGCCAGCGATGTGTACCGGGATTTGGGTTTGAATTTTGACGAAAAGATCATTCGTCCGACTATTAGGACTTCCATTCGTGATATAATTGCCCAATATGAAGCCAAAGATATATACTCGGAAAAGCGCGAGGAAGCAGCTGGAAAAATTCAGGAGCAATTAGCCGAGGAATTAAATGAGCGGGGAATAAGCATAGAGAGCGTACTACTCCGAAATGTGGTACTGCCGCCAAATCTGGCTCAAGCGATTCAGGAAAAGCTTCAAGCCGAGCAGGAAGCCGAGAAGTATGATTTTATTCTGGCTAAAGAAAAGAAAGAAAAGGAAAGAAAGGTAATTGAGGCCGAAGGCCGGCGCGATTCACAGAGGATCATTAATGAGAGCCTAAGTACCAACTATCTCTATTTTCTTTACATTAATGAGCTAAAAGACCGGGAAGGAACTGTTTATGTGCCAACCAGTCCGGGTACCGGTATGCCTTTGTTTAGGGATTTAGGGAGATAAAATTTAATTTACAATTTTCAATTTTCACCCAAAGGGCACTTCGCAATTTTCAAACAATTTATAAATTTATAAATTTTACAATTTTTAAGCTGTTTAAATTAATTGTGAAATTAGGTAATTGAAAATTGTTTGATCATTGAAAATTGATCATTGAACATTTAAAGTATATGATTGATGGAGTTATTGTAAAGAAATTAAATAAATATAAGGACGAGAGAGGCTGGTTGACGGAAATTTGGCGTGAGGATGAAAGCGGGTATAAACCGGTGATGTCTTATATTAGCCAGACTAAGCCGGGCGTAGTGCGCGGTCCGCACGAACATAAATTTCAGTCAGACTGTTTTGTCTTTATCGGTCCAGGCAGTTTTGAGTTAAATTTATGGGACAGACGGGAAGATTCACCGAATAAAGATGAACACATAAAAATTAAAGCTGGTGAGGAAGACCCAACCATGATCATTGTCCCACCCGGCGTGGTACACGGCTACAAATGTGTATCTGATTCACCTGCCTGGTGCATAAACCTGCCAGATAAATTATTTAAAGGTCAAAATAAAAAAGAAGAAATAGACGAAATCCGCCACGAAGACGACAAAAATTCACCATACAAAATTAAATAATTAAAATAATTTTTAGATTTACAAATGGAATTCGCATATTCGCAATTCGCTGTATTCGCATACATTTGTAGATTCGCATTATAAATATGGATTGCATCTTTTGTAAAATTATAGCCGGGGACATCCCGAGCTACAAAGTCTATGAAGACGATAAAGCAATTGCTTTTTTCGACATCCTCCCTATCAGCCCTGGCCACACCATCGTCGCTCCCAAGAGCCACGAAGCTGACGTTGAGGCCTTAAGCGATGAAGAGTTCACAGCCATGACCATAGCGGTTAAGAAGATTGGCAAAGCAATGATAGAAGGCCTGGGTGTAAAAGGTTATAGCGTTTTTTTGGACAATAAAAGCGCCGCCAACCAGCACGTACCACACGCCCACTTTCATGTTGTGCCCCGCGCCGAAGGTGATGGGCTGGAGCGCTGGCCCCAGAGTGGTTACGGCGAAGGCGAAGCCGAGCATTGCCTGAAGCAGGTTACGGACCACTTATAATTTAGGGTTGTAGGGTTGTAGGGCGGTAGGCAGGATTTAATCTACCAACCTACCCGCCTACCAACCTACCCACCTATATGGATTGTATTTTCTGCCAAATCATCTCCGGCGATATCCCTAGCTACAAGGTATATGAGGATGATGATTTTTTTGCGTTTCTTGATATCCG
>JAUVLY010000008.1 GCA_030600505.1 Candidatus Falkowiibacteriota bacterium | reverse complement strand
TCCGAGGACTCGGAATAAAGCTAGAAAGAGAAACAAAAAAATTAATATTCGTATGTGCCCCATTCGTAGTGGGGCTTTTTGCGCTAGCAAAAATAACGTAATGAGAAAAAGAAAGGATGTGGATAGATAGAATCGTTCTTTTTTTTGTTTAAGAATGATGTGCCCAGAGCACATCCTTTCGATGAGTGATTTTTTTACACTCATTTGGAACCATAATGGCCCCTGTTGTAAAGAACGTTGTGCCAAGTAAACTTGGCATATTGTTGCGGGCATTTGGATAAGCCCGACTGTTTTCTTATATAAATCCTCCGAGGAGGGTTTATGCTAGATTAAGACGTTCAACCCTTTCCATCCTTTCGCCAGATAATTCAATCGGCAAATATTCTATTGCTCTAACTTCTTCTGTGTATGTAGTATCGGCCTGCATTAATTTGGGTAACTGTGAACCAATTACAAATGAATTATAGACCAGACTAAGCAACATCGCGGAAATAATGACAACAAAAAAAGCAATGGACAAACTAAGTACGAGTCCAGACCAACTGAACTCCTGCTCCATTGCTTTCTTTTTAAATTTATTATAGTAGCGCCAACTATTTTGCCCCATCATCCAATGGTTAGCGTTACTTGCCGTTGATATGTCCATTTTTTATTTTTATTTTTGCTTTTTTTGATGCCTAAACAGGGTTGTTTTAACCCTATAATTACATTGTAGCAAATTTTAGCCAATTTGTCAATGTGGAAAAGGTCACAAACTATAAAAGCTTTCGATATAAGCGCACATATTGCTTGGCTGAGCGGTCCCAGGAGAAATCCTGCTTCATGCCCCGCACTTGCATTTGCTGCCACTGCCTCGGGTGGTCATAATAAATATCCAAAGCGTTTTTTATGGCATTAAAAAGTTCAATTTTGTCAACATTCTTAAAACGAAAGCCAAGCTGCGGAGTAACCGTGTCCTTAAGCCCGCCGGTTGCCCTGGCCACCGGAACGCTCCCATAGCGCATGGCAATCATTTGTCCCAGGCCGCAAGGCTCAAACCGGGACGGCATAAGGAAAATGTCACTCGCGGCGTAAATTTGCTGGGCCAATTTAATATCAAACATGATCTGCGCGCTAAACTGACGCGGATATTCCTTGGCCAACTCCCTTAAATGCTTTTCGTACTTTGGCGCGCCTGTACCTAAAAAAACAAACTGCGCCTTTAAGCGGCTAAGGCGAGAAGTAATCAAATCAATGCCCTTTTGCCAAGCCAAACGTGAAACCAATCCCACCAAAGGCCGGTCCGGATCAATCGGCAAACCCAGCTGTTTTTGGAGCGCTGTCTTATTCTTATTCTTTTTGGCAATTGATTTATCACTATAATTAAAATGAATATATTTATCATGCCTGGGGTCAAAAAACTTTGTATCAATCCCATTTAGAATACCGTAAAGATCGTCCCGACGGCGGCGGATTATCCGCTCCAACCCAGCCCCATAGGCACTGGTGCGTATTTCCTTGGCGTAAGTCGGGCTAACCGTGTTTATTAAATCCGCGTTTAAAACGCCCTGAACCATATAATTTACGTCCCCATCGCGTATATCCAATGATAAGGGACGAAATGACTCTGGGTGCAAATTGCCGGTTGAGAGAACCTTGGTTTTGGCCTTGCCCTGATAACGGAAATTATGAATTGTATATAGAGTTTTAAGATCGCGAATATAATCCAGATTGCTTACTTTAATAATATCGGTCATCAAAGCAACGTGTGAATCCTGCGCGTGGATTATATCCGGCTGCCACCCAAGCGCGGGAATAGCGTAAAGCGCGGCTAAAGAAAAAAATAAAAACCGCTCAGAGTTGTCACCCGGCGCGTAAACCGCGTCCCGGCTAAAATACTCAGGCGAATCAATAAAATATACTACTACTGATGAGCCCGGTAACTTACCTTCATAAATATCAATTTTGAGTAGCGTGCGCCCAGAAGGCACTTCCAGCTCTCTATAAATCATTTTTAAGCCGTATTTTCGCTTGCTAATTGAGCCGTAGAGCGGCAAAACCAAACGAATATCCACGCCCAGCTTCTTTATCGCCGGCGGCAAAGAGCCAACCACGTCACCCAAGCCCCCGACCTTGGCAAAGGGTGCGCACTCAGCTGCGGCCATTAATACTTTAATTTTCTTTGTTGACATATATTTATTATTAACAACCTTTAACTCCCACGAATCAACGAATCTTTTTACGAATTTACGAATATAAATTTGGATCTAACATAACGTTGGAGCAAGGCCTCTGGCCTGCGACTTTCTGTGCGATAAAATCTCGCGGGCGGGACGCCCAGCTCAAACATTAAAAAAAATTATTTGTAAATTTGTAATGGATTCGTTGATTCGTGGGAATCTAATCAAAATTCAACATCTCCCTTCATCACATGATACGCCAATAAAAACGTACCCGCATTCCAAGACTGCCCGGCCATTCCCATTGCCTCACCGGTTTTGCCGTGAAACCATTCATTAAACTCCCAGTTGTTTTGCTTGTTTGCCTCAGCCACTCGTTTAAACTCGCGCCAGGCCAGATCCTTTCTACCTAATTTGTGCAATGCCATTACGTAAAAGCAGCCAACATAGGGCCAGATGCCGCCGTTGTGATAGCCAAAGGGCTTATTGGCACACTCTTCCCTATCCATATTAGGTCGCCAGTCAAAGTCGCGCGGTTTGATCGGCGGGGTAAGAACACTCACCGGATATTTGCGGCTGACTTTGGCTTTGCGCATTTCCCGGACGATGCTATCCGCCTGGGCTTTACGGGGCAAACTAAAGAGAATAGCGAGTGAATTACCATACACATCCAAACGGTCACTGACATGCTTATAACTAATGTAGTGGAGGTAATAGGGTACGCTAGCAACTGATTCCTTAAGTATCTTAAGCTCTAGCTTGCGATGGTGCGGGTCGCGCATTATAAACTCGGAGTTCTTGCTCACTGTGCTATGCGGCAAAAACAAAATATTTATTCCACCCTCAGCCAGCTCGGCTTGCCTGGTAAAACCGTAGCGCTTTAATACTTCAAACCAAAGAACGTTTGAATACAGGGTTCGGCCGTTTACCGGCATATCATCAGACCAGTTGCAAGCTTCGCCCTCTTCCAAGAGCCCATCATTATTCTGGTCCTGATAGCGAAGCCACAGGAGAGCCTTTTTTATCTGCGGAAGCAATTTAATTTTTAAATCTTTGTCACCACTATGTTGATGATAAAAATCCAGGGCCAAGAGCCACCACAAATTGGAATCAATACTGCCCAGAAAATAAAAAGATTTTTGCCCGGTAACCGGATTAAATGAGGAAGGGATCTCCCCCAGGTCGGTCTGGTGTTTGGCTAGTGAAAGCAAGCTAGTTTTGGCAATCTCAACTAATTTCTTGTCCTGACTGGCAATCATTCCAAGCGCGCAAATACTGGCGTCCCGGCCAAAAATATTTGAGTAAAGCTTTTTCTTCGCCTTAGCAGTCGGGGTTGAAGCCATAACTCCGTACTGACTGGAATTTTTTATTAGCAGCTTCTTGGAGCGCGCTAGACAATCCTCTATTATTTTGTTTGGCTTTATTATCATAAAACCTTTATATAATATCTACTTTAGATAATCGTAATACCGCATCCGTCCGTTTATTAAACCAAGATACAGTTTTTCTCGACTATTATATTTTGTTTTATTCCAAAGGTGGACTTTACAAAGATTAATCAAATCTTCAAACATCAACTGTTTAAATGTGCGTACAGTCTCTGCGCGTAGTACTGTAGGCTCAATCGAGGACAAACCAGCATAAATATCGACTATTTCCTTCCTTCTCTTGCTACTCAAATCACCGTGCAAAAATATATAGGCGATACCGGGATCATAGGCCAGCTTTACTCGTTCCCAATCAATCAAATATATCTTATTTCTGTTTATTATTATGTTACTAACCGGATCGCCATGATTAAGATACACATTTTTCTCGTTAAGGCGCAAAGTCGCAAAATCTTTTTTAATTTTTTTCTTAACCCAGTTTATTACAAATCGATATTCTTGGTGTTTATTTAATACCAAAAAATCCTTCTCCAAGCGCTTAAGCAGGGCGCTATTATATTTAGTTGGCACTGGGAATTTATGTCCTTGCTTGCGGATATAGGCCTTAAACTCCGGGGCTAAACCATTTATTTTATTTAAACATTCCAGAACCTGAACTAACTGAGTATTGCCAATATTCTTCATTTGTATTTTTCTTCCTGGCAAATACTCGACAATATGAATATTCTCTTCTTTGTCATAGTAGTGGGAATGAGCAGCAAAATTTATCTTTTTAGTCTTAAAAAATTCCAATGCCCAATGTTCGCGGGCTAATAATTCTTTATTCATGGGCGGCCGGATCCGATTGGTGCGTAGATTATACTGCTTATTGCCACTACTAATTAAAAAATTTTTGTTAGCCAAGCCGGAACCAAGCATACGCAACTTAAAATCACAAAAAATCTTTTTTTCTTTAATATAATCCCTAATATCACCCTGGCTTAAGCTTGCCTTATTGATCATTTAGCTTTTCTTTACAAATTTATCTATATTAAGTATAACAAAAAATTACTAAATTGAATATAAAAAATCCGCTCCCAGTTCTATTCTAGAGCGGTCTTTTTTTTGTTACGTAACAGTATTATCCAATTATTTTCTTTACTCCTCGGAGTAGTTTACTATCTACTTTATAATATTGCCAGGAATATTGCAGAGGAGCTTGGCCGCCCTCAAAACAATGAAAATCCGAGCCCCCGGTTTCAATCAGGCCGTACTCCCTGGCTAAACGCTGGATAAACATTATTGAGTTATACGAGTGATGGGGTGAAAGCTTTTCCAGACCTATTATCCCGAGTTTTTTTATAATCAAGAGAAAATCGCGTCCCAGAGAAGCTGATTTAGCCGGGTGGCAAAGAACTAACTGCCCGCCGATTTTCTTTTTTAATTTTACAATACTATCCATGTCAATATAGCTATTATGCAAAATACCAATATCTTTTGAGCGAAAATATTCCCGGATTACGTCGCCTTCATCAGGGTGTTTAAGCCCCAGCTCGCGCCTAACCCGCCGTGCGTTATAGCCGACTCTTAAAAAATCATCCACTGTGTGATTTATCGGCACATAGTGGTTATATTTATCCAATATTTTATCGGCGTCCATTCTAAAACCCTTATCAACCAAACGATTGAGAGCAAGCCGCACCATCCGCCGCCGGCGCACCTGGCTGCTGCGAAGCATGTTATGCAAATCCGGGTCAGTTTCGTCAAAATTGTACCACAATAAATTAAAACGCCAGCCATGCAGCTTAACATACAGCTCCAAACCGGTAATCGGCTTAATTTTATGTTCATGGCAAGCATTCCTGAATTCATCGATACCGCCAACCGTATTATGATCAGTTAATGCCGCCACTTTTACGCCCTGGTCAGCCACAAATTTAGCCACCTCACTGGGAGTGAGATAACCGTCACTGTAAGTAGAATGTAGCTGAAGGTCTATTAACATGCTTATTTATTAATCCCCATATCAGAACAAATTTTATCAATCAGCGGATATGCCCGCTCCGGTTCAGGCTTGTCCTTAATAAGAAAATGGGTTGCGGTCCGTATCGCAGTCCAGTTATAATAATTATTTATTCTGGCCTCAACCTCATTGTTTAGCTCTTCTTTGCTCTTGCTAAAATAACTGTTTAAAAACATTTGCTTCAATTTGTCGGCGTATTTCTGGTCTTTTATTTTCCTCATCACCATAAACTCCAATTGCTGAAGAAAACTACCCAAATCCCGGGCATAATCCGAAAGGCAAATATCCGTGAAATCTATTACCGCGATCTTTTTGTTCCCCATCTTAATGACATTCTCCGGGTGCGCGTCGCCATGCACCAGCCAAATTTTCTTTGACTCTTGCAAAAAAATTTTCTCCTTATTAACTATACTACCATATATCTGCTTATAGCGGCCATAATACTCCGGGTATTTTTCCTGGATCCGCGCAAGGATATGCTCTACCCCCGGGATTACGGTTTCAATCCGGCTATTCATTTTGTTAAAATTACGCGCCTTGCCTGAATCAATGCTATGCAGCTTAACGAACCACTCGGCTGACGCAGGGACGATTGCTTCAATAATTGCAAAATTCTTAGTACGAATAAATTCGTATAAATTATGCCCTTCTACTCCGCGATAAAAAGTGGCTTTAAAATAATTAGAGTAAAACAAAGGATGGGGAATAGTAAAGTATCCCTTGCCAAATCCGCTATCCCAAAGAAATTTTAAACTGTCATAGACATTTTTTCTGGGTTCATCACTATGGGCCGAGCAAAAAATTGGTAAAGTTTTTGTAATCCCTGCTTTGGTAAGAAACTTTGTTTGATATTCAGTCACAACATGATAGGTGTCGCCTTCCCAAATATTATCTTTATACGCCTTAATAGTAAAACTACGCACACTACTAAAATCCGGATACCGCGGCAGTACCTTTTTCTCTAAGATTTTTAAGACAAACTCTTTGTCAAATAATTTATATGCTCTATTCATAAGATACGAATGACGCGAATCAAATACGAATGACGCGAATAATAATTCGCGATATTCGCATACATTCGCGTATTGGTGTTATGTCTTTTTCCAGTAATAAGTCCAATGCCGTTCCCAGATCATTTTTTTTATCCCAATCCATTGCTTTTCCGCTTTCATTTTTACTTCTCTGGTTTCTTCCTTCTCTAGTGCTCTAACCGAACGGACCAATTCGTTAACACCGCGTTCGATCTCATCCGGGCTCCAGGAAATCGGGCCAAAGAGCCGGAAATCCTTAGCGCTTGCCCACCAAAAGGTACAGCTGGCCAAACCCCGAACCAGGTGCCAGCGCGCCCAATTATAATTCGGGTCATCATGGTGGTCTTCAATAGTATTATAAGCCAAACGGGCAAAATCCCAAAGTTTTTTCTGCACAACATTAGTTTTCTCCTGCCAAAGGTTAAAAGGCTCTTTTTTCTTAAATTCTTCCTCAGTCGTGGCCCAGGAATGGGCCACCGGTTTAATAGGCGTATAATCCTTTTTCGTTTTAACAAACTCAGAAATTGTTTTGGTGTTAAAATTCTTTTGTTTTAATAAATTTTCAAAAACCGCCGTATGGTCAATATGTCTAAGGCCATAGAGCTCACCGTCAGTTGCCGTGATTACCGGCTCCTCAACATTCAATTTCTTTTTAAGCAATTTTACAATTGTTTCCGGAACATATGAATTGGACAACTTGCGAGAACGAATTACAACTTTAAGGCCTGAATTTTTATCCAAATAAATTTTATCAAAATCCGCTTCACCCGCCTGACCGGTAATGGCGATTTCATCCATAAGCAGCCACTTATAACCAAACTCGGCCACTAGTTTGGCAACACCGGGGGAATAGGCCAGCTCGGGCATAAAAAAACCGCGCGGTTTAAACGACGTGCCAAAATGCTTTTGTAGTATTGCCTCATTTTCTTTAATTTGCTTAATAATTTCTTTCTCCGGAACCAGGGGAAGCAGCGGATGATAGGCGGCGGTACCGGTCAATTCAATCTGCCCCTTTTTGATAAGCTTGCCAATGCGCTTAATCAAATCCTGATACCCCATTTCCTCCCAGCGTAAAAATAAACAACCACTGATATTAATAGTAAATTTAATATGTGCATTCGCCTCCAAAGCGCGGACAATTCTTGCGTAACTCATGTCAGTAGCCTCTTTTATAACATGGGCATCGGTGTTGACTGGCTGATAAATATGTAAAAAATTGATCCAGGTTAATTTACCCCGCACTATTTGATGTTTCGCGGCTAAGATGCGGGGTTTATTTTCTGTTTTTTCCATTCTTTTTATGATTATTACCGTTAAAATTAATAACTTTCCTAAATAGCGTTATATATTTTTTGGCCGGAATTTCCCAGCTATTTGATTTCAACATTGCCCTTTTCACCAGCTTATTCCAACTTCTTTTATATTTGTATGTTTCTAAGGCACGGACGATCGCGGCGTAAAGAGACATATTATTATATCGATTAAAAGAAAAGCCGGTGCCTTTTTGCGTGCCAGGATCAAAATTATCAACCGTATCATGAAGTCCGCCGACTCTTCTAATGATGGGGATGCAGCCATAGCGCATAGCTTTCATTTGGTTTATTCCACACGGCTCCTGGTGCGACGGCAAAAGAAAAAAATCAGAGCCGGCAAAACATTGATTTTCATATTTTTGATTTTTTTCGTGCGATGGTATAACCACGATTTTATCCTTATATCGACGGGCAATTTTTTGCATTGGTTTGATAAAATTATTGTCCCCAGCGCCGAGAAAAATCAACTGTAAGTCATGGTGCGCCAGCTGCTCCAAAATATCAACTATTAAACCAAAACCTTTTTGAAAGGTGATGCGTGAAGTTGTGCAAATTAATGGCGTATCCGCGCTTACCTTTAAACCAAATTTTTTCTGAAGATATTTTTTATTCTCCTGCTTCTTTTTCCGAAAATTTTTAAAATTATATTTACGATACAAACTTTTATCATCAGCCGGATTAAAAAGCTTGGAGTCAATTCCGTTAACAATCCCAAAAACCCTTTCCTTACGATTCTTTAATATCCGGTGTAAATCCTGCCCAAAATGCTTGGTCATAATCTCTTTGCTGTACTGTTCGCTATTGGCGTTAATGGCGTCCGCGGACAAAATTGCCCGCTTGGCGAAATTAATATATTCCAACTTTGGATCCTTCAAATGCGGTAGCCTGCCCCGGCCGAAATCTTTTTTTGCCGGCGGTACTTCCCACCAATTCTTGCCAAATTGAAAAATCAAATTATGGATCATAAAAATTGATTTTGCTTTTTTAAGGGTCTTGGAATATCGAAAATCAGTACGTAGATAAAACGGGATTAAGCCGGTCTGCCAATCGTGGCAATGCACAATATCAGCTTCGTATTTTAACATTGAAATTAATTTCAAAGCAGCGACATTAAAAATTAAAAATCGAGCATTTTCATGGCTCGACATATACAATGATTTACGCTTGGAAAAATACTTTGTATTCTCAATAAAATAAACCGGCAAATCTTTTTTTAAATAACCTTTCCAATAATTTATCATTACCACGTCTTTGGAATTCAAAAATACTTCTACATCCTCATGTATTAATTTTAAATTATGTTTCTTCTTACTTATAACTTTACCGTACAACGGTGTAATACAAATAATATCGTGCCCCAAGCGCTTGATTGCCTTGGGTAAGCTACTGGCAACATCGGCCAAACCACCTGACTTTGAAAAAGGGGCAATTTCAGAAGAAATAGATACAATTTTTAATTTTTTATTAGACATAATTTTCATAAATCGTGAATCGTAAATCAACAACGATTCACGGTCTCCGATTTACGATTTACGATAAGAATTCGCGCTACATATTGCCACGGCCAATGCGTCAGCGGCATCATCCGGCTTGGGTATCTTGTCCAGATTTAAAAGCAACTTAACCATTTTCTGTACCTGCAACTTACTTGCTTGGCCATAGGTTGATACTGCCTGTTTTATTTGCAAGGGCGTGAACTCAAGCACAGGCAAATTATTTTGTTGGATGACATAGAGAATAACCCCACGGGCCTGCCCGACCGTTAAAGCGGTCTTCACGTTCTTGCAAAAAAATAATTGCTCTACTCCGACAATTTCAGGCTTATATTTTTTTATTAATTTGTCTAATTCTCTTCCCAGTATTACCAAGCGCTCCGGCAAGTCCAACTTGGACGAAGTTTTAATCGTCCCATAACCCAGACACTCAAGGTCTCCATCTTTATTTTTTTGAATTACCCCGTAGCCTGTATCGGCAATCCCTGGGTCAATCCCTAATATCGTATAACTCATAACTCATAACTCATAACTCATAACCTACTTCGCAAACAAAAAGAGATACGAGCTGCGAGCTATGAGATACGAGATTAAACGTTCACATTGGAATAATAGTCAGAGACATCCTCATTATCCTCCAGCTCTTCTATAAATTTCTCATACTTTTCTTTGTCGCCTTCACCTAGTTTTAATTCTTCCTTAGCAACATGCTCAATCTCGGCTGACTCAGCTTTGATTTCTTTATCGTCAAAATATTTTTTTACAGACTGCAAATCCTCAATACTAGTGATAATTGTAACACCCTCTTCTTCTTTTTGAATATCGTCCGCTCCGACATCAATTAATTCGAGCTCAATATCATCAATGCTCACATTCTTAATTCTTAATTCTTCATTCATAATTCTAATTATCCCTTTTTGTACGAAATTCCACATTACCGCGCCCAGAGATCCACTATATTTGGTAAAAGAATGACGAATAGTGGCCGCGCTCCTGTTTTTATTGTCAGTCAAAGATTTAACAACAAATTGAGATTTGGCCGGCCCAAAACCTTCGTAATAAAGCTCTTCAATTTGCTCGCCTTGCAGTTCACCAGTTCCCCGCTTGATTGCCTTATCAATATTATCCTTGGGCATATTGGCCGATTTGGCTTTGTCCATAGCCATGCGCAGACTAAAATTAACCTCCGGGTCACCGCCCTTCTCTTTGGCCGCGACCGTAATCATATTACCAAGCTTGGTAAAAATCGCGCCCCGCTTAGCGTCTTTTGCCCCCTTTGCTCTTTTGATTGTCGCCCACTTGGAATGTCCGCTCATAATTAGACGGCAGACAACAGACAGCAGAAATAATAATTCGTCAACCAGCTTAATATCCGCCTTAATACTTAATTAATTTTCTAAGATTAAAAAACAGACAACATAACTTTATTTCTGTTTTCTATTGTCTGTTTTCTGTTTACTAAACTACCATAAATTGATTTAAAAATCAAGTTGAATTATAATAAATATATACTCCCTAACAATAACAATATGAATCTTGATAACCAAAAACTCTACGAAAAGCTTGACCCGCATTTTGTGGGTAAATCAATAGAATACTTGCCGGACCAAATGCGGCAAGTGCTCGCAGAATCACGTTTAATTAAAATTCCGCGTGAATATAGCCAGGTTACTCAGGTCGTGGTTTGCGGTATGGGCGGCTCTAATCTGGGGACGCACTTTACCCGCTCCGCTTGGTCCGATCAAATCAAAGTGCCAATCACGATCATCCCTGACTACCATCTTCCGGCGCATGTAAACAAAAATACCCTAGTTCTGCTTTCCTCTTATTCCGGTACTACGGAAGAAGTTTTGGCTGCCGCCAAGGAAGCAAAAAAGAAAAAAGCTAAGTTAGCCGCTATCTCGGAAAATAGCCCTAAGAGCAAATTGCTCAAGCTAATGCTTAAAGATGATATTCCCGGATATATTTTTAAACCAGAGTATAATCCTTCCGGCCAGCCCCGCCTGGGTCTGGGCTATTCAATTTTTGGCCAAGCGGTAATACTGGCTAAGGCCGGGCTGTTTAAAATTAAAGTTGATGAAATTGAAGCGATAATAAATAAACTTGAGCTTTGGACCAGAAAATTACGTGCTAACGTGCCAACAAGAAGCAACCAAGCTAAAAAGCTGGCATTATTAATAAACAAAAAAACGCCAATTTTAATTAGCGCCGAGCACCTTAAGGGAAATACTCATATAATCCGCAACCAAATAAATGAAAGTTCAAAAAATTTTGCCACTTACCTGGAGCTCTCAGATATGAATCACTACACCATGGAAGGCCTTAAATACCCGGTAAATAATAAGAAGAATTTAATCGCTCTATTCTTTGATTCTCTTCTCTATGATAAACGTATACAAAAACGCAGTCAGCTAACCAGGCAAGTAATTAAGAAGAACAAAATACCAGTGGTCAGTCACCAACTTAAAGCCAAAAACAAATTAACCCAGGCTTTTGAGCTCCTGCAATTAGGCGCCTGGCTTAGCTATTATATGGGCATTCTTAACCAAGTTGACCCGGTCAAAATCCCTTACGTAGATTGGTTTAAAGAACAGCTAAAAAAATAAAGGACGATCTAGGGCAAGCCGTCCTTAAAAATGAAATGTAGAAAGAAATTAGATCTTGCGGCTAGCTTAACATGATGGAGGGGTTAATAAAAATTAACCGCAAAGGCCCTAGGAGAATTAGAAAGAACTGTAGCAATTTATATATAACATAAAATAAAAAACAAATCAAGAATTTAATTATTTCTACAAAAAGAAAAGGCATTCCATTTCCATTTGGAATGCCCTTTATGTTTTTGTAATACAATTAAACGAACAAAGAAGTTACTGAGTCTCCTTTATAACTCCTGATAATGGCCTCTCCAATAAGTTCTGAAATTGTCAGTACTTTTATCTTATCGCAGACTTTTGCTTTTCCATTTAACGGAATCGTGTCTGTAACCATAAGACTTTTTAATTTAGAATCTGTTATCCCTTCCACAGACGAACCGGATAGTACGGCATGAGCACAGCAGGCATGGACTTCCTTTGCACCGTTTTTCATAATGGCGGCTGCTGCCTTAATCAACGTACCGGCTGTATCGACCATATCATCTAAAATAATTGCAATTTTTCCAGTAACATCTCCAATAATTCCCATTACCTTCGCCTCATTAGGGGCCGGCCGCCGTTTATCAATAACAGCTAAGTCTGCTTGCAAACGTTTTGCAAAGGCTCGTGCTCTTTCAGCACCTCCTGCGTCAGGAGAAACAATAACCAGATTACCAGAATACTTATCGTGTAGATATTCAAGAATTACGGGCATCGCGAAAAGGTTATCTACCGGGGTATTAAAAAATCCCTGAATTTGTCCAGCATGTAAATCCATTGTTATCACTCTGTTTGCACCGGCGACTTCCACCATGTCAGCGACAAGTTTTGCGCTAATTGGAACACGGGGAGCCACTTTCTTGTCCTGCCGTGCATAACCATAATATGGAATTACAGCGGTTATCCTGCTCGCCGAGGAACGCTTAAATGCATCCAGCATTAAAAGGAGTTCTACAAGATTGTTGTTTACCGGTTCACAAGTCGACTGTATAAGAAAAACATCCTTTGAGCGAACGTTTTCATCGATTTCAATCTGTATTTCTCCGTCACTGAACGTTTTAACCTTGGCGTTACCCATGGGAAGATTAAGATAATCACATATCTTTTTTGCAAGAACAGGATTTGAGTTTCCCGAAAATATCACTAAACCATTGTCATTTTCTACCGTTTTTTCTACCATCTCTTCCTCCTTTAAATTGTTAATGCTACATTTTAGTTTTTATTTTCTCTCTATTCTTTTTTTACCATATAAGTATTATTTAGTCTATAGCCAAACTTTCGATAATAACCACGCACACCAATGCCGGAAATGATTGTCATTGTCTGGTATCCTGCCTCTTTGGCAATTTGCTCCGCTTCATGCAATAATTTTTTACCCAAACCAGCATGCTGGACTTTTCTCTCACCTGAGCCCACGCTCATAAGCTCTCCATAGACATGTAATTCCCGGATTAATGCTGAATCTTTCGGGGCGATCTCCGATCTCCGATCTCCGATCTCCGTTGTCAGTCTTAACCGACAAAAACCGTATAAAATTTTCCCATCTTTTGATTCATAGCTAATAAAAAATTCTCTCCCGCCCGAAGCATTATATTTTTGAATTCGTAATTTATAATTTTTAATTGATAATTGATTTTCCCGTGCTTCGCGACAACGAATACAATTACACTCAACGCCTTTGTCTTTAAGCACTTGTCTTAAATTCGTTATTTTATTGCCGGCAACAATTGAAACTCCGGGGATATCACGGATCAAACGGATTATCCGTACGTACCGCGGTACGTACCGCTTACATCTAATAATTAAATTTTCCAGCTGCTTTTGTGAATATGGTTTATATTTTCCCTGCTTCCACCAACGATAAAGCAAACTATCTTTAGTAACAACCGTGGGGTAAAATTTGATCTGATCCGGCTGCCAGCGCTCGTCACTAAATAGCTGTTTGAACATTTTCACGTCCTTGGCCGGAGTAGAACCGGGCAAGCCAGGCATAATATGATAAGTTACTTTAAAACCATAATTTTTTAACAGTTTAGTCGCGTCCGCAATCTCTTTGACCCCGTGCCCTCGTTTATTAATTTTTAAAATCTTATCATCAATTGCCTGCACGCCTATCTCTACCCGCGT
>JAUVLY010000095.1 GCA_030600505.1 Candidatus Falkowiibacteriota bacterium | reverse complement strand
CACATTGATGACAAATTTAAAATAGTGGAAGAAAGAAAGTCGGACGTAATCGCTCTTGGCTATGATCAGCAGGTTGACATTGAGGAATTGGAAAAACGGTTTAAGGGAGATATTATTAGACTAAGGGCATATAAGCCGGAGAAGTATAAAAGTTCTAAAATAGTTAATTAGTTACTTAGTTGAATAGTTAATCAGGTGTGCTAAGTAACTAAGCAACTAAGTAACTAATTAACTATGAAAATAATAGCTAAATTTGACAGGAGAGTAATAATTGGTGCAGCGGCAATAATGTTAGCAGCGCTCCTCTGGAGTCTGGACGGGGTGTTTATCCGTCCGAAATTATATGCCTATCCCGCTCCTTTGATTGTGTTTATTGAGCACGCGCTTGGATTTTTGGTCCTTAGCCCGTTTATTATCTTTACTTGGCATCGGATAAAGCGGCTTAGGCCAAAAGACTGGGGGGCAATTATTTGGGTAAGTGTTTTTGGCGGACTTATCGGTACGATCGCGATTACGAATGCCTTTTTCGCGGCCATGGACGGCGAGGTTACCTTTGCCACCGTCATAATACTCCAGAAATTGCAGCCGGTTTTCGCGCTGATTATGGCCCGGCTGATATTAGGCGAAAAGTTGTCCAGAAATTTTTATATTTGGGCAGCGGTTGCGATTGGCGCCGCCTACGCCTTGGCCTTTGGCAAGCATGGCTTTGATCTTACCAGCCTTGAACTTCTGAAGAGCGCGGCCGGTTTTGCAATACTCGCCGCTTTTGCCTTTGGTTCGTCAACTGTATTTGGCAAGCGGATCGTTAACCATTTGGATTTTCCTTCTACTACCGCCCTTCGCTTTGGTATTACTTCGGTTTTGGCGCTTATTTTAATAATCATTAATAAAGATATATTTAGTATTAATAGTTTGGGAACAGCTACCTGGGGCTGGCTGGTATTAATCGTTTTTAGCTCCGGCGCGGTCGCGATGTTCATTTATTATTATGGCCTTAAACGGATATCAGCGTCAGTGGCAACAATATGTGAGTTATTTTGGCCCTTATCGGCCGTAGTTCTTGATTATATCATTAATAAAAGCGTTTTAAATGTTACTCAGGCAATTTCCAGTTTAGTACTCTTAATAGCCTTTTTTCAAATTATCAAGACCGGTAATGCTTTAAGAAATTTTAAGTTTAAGGCGCGAGTAATTGCTGGTGTTGGCCGCGGCCATCGGATTGGTTTCCCGACCATTAACCTGGATAAGGTTGACCTGGATATAAATCATGGAATTTACGTTGTAAAAGCGATTATTGGGGACAGGGAATATAAAGGCCTTATGCATTTTGGCCGCAAGGAAACTTATGATGAGCCGGTTTCTTTGGAATTATATATTAAAGAGGATGTATCAAGTTTTGAAATGAAAGAAGTTGAGATAATATTAATAAAACGTTTACGTAACATTAAGAAATATCGTGATACCAGTAGTTTGCAGCAACAGATAAAGCAGGACTTAAAAAAGTTAAACTGTTACTAATTAATTTTTTTGTTTCAAATTACATATCAGTACAAATTTACGAATATTAAATATATAGTTGGAGCAAGGCCTCTGGCCTGCGACGTTAAAAGCTTCTAAATCTCGCGGGCGGGACGCCCGGCTCAAACATTGGAGAGGTTTATTCGTAAATTCGTAATGATTAGTAATTAGTAACCATAATGATAGGATATTTAGAAAAATTTAATGAGCTGCCCCAAGAAATCCGTGACGCGGTTTCCAAAAAAGAGGCGGTAGAAGCGATAAACGCGCTGGAGCAGGAGTATAAGATCAGTCTGGCTACAGCTGTAATGCGGGTGATGGTCAAGGATGTCTCCCTAGTAGACCTGGCTAAGTTTTTTGTGTTTGAAAACAGTCTTGAGGCCAAACAGGCGGAAAAATTGGTTGAAGAATTAAAAATAAAGGTTTTCAAAGACGTGGCCGCCCATTTGGGTTTTGCTCCCGATTTCGGTATCGGCGCTACCGGGAGTACGCCGCCGGCCGCGCTAGTTAGGAGCTCAAATTTTTATTTTTCTCCCAAAGATGAGGAAGAAGTAAAGGAGTTAACGCGGACAATGGGTACGGAAAACAAAAAAGAAATAGAGAAAAAAGAAATAAACGATAAAGAGCTTTTAGTGGTAGTTGGCATGATTAGTAAAGAGTTAAATTTTAATTTTAGTTCCGCTGAACTGCATAAAAGATTTAATAATGTAGTGCTTACTTACGTAAAGGGAATACGCAATAAATTAGACACCAAGAATACTTTAATGAAAGAAGTTGGAACCGGCGGCCTGGGTTTAAACGAGGCCTTGTCCAGAAAATCCTTGGTAGTGGCCGATCGGGTTATGATGGAACAAAAAAATAATAACGCTAAGCCTTTGGAGAGCAAACCAAAACCGGTCAAGCCGGATAAAGATAAATCCAGCCCCTCTATGGCGCCGGATAAGCCTTTGGCAGATAAAAAAGAACAGCCGGCCACTCTGACCGCGGACCGGGATATGATTTATGACTTTAAGGCTCTCAAAGAAAAAGCAATCAAGGAGGATACACCCGCTAGTCCCGCAAGCCCGCCGGCTACTGCGAGGCACGAGCGGGCAGGCGAGAGCGTTGCGGGTAGGCCTGCTCAGGTCGCGGTTTCTCCTGATGTAGAGCATAAAGCAGCTAAGGTCCAGTCGGATAAAAAGGCAGCCCCGGATTTACATACAGTAAATTTACGTAAGAGTACTCCGGTTAAATCGACTGTAGACAAGCCAAGCGAGCCACCCACTAAAGCAAAAGCAATAACAAATATTGCTACCGGTCCGCGTACCGCCAATTTAAGCAATGGCAAAAAAAGAGTTGAGGATGTTAAATATGTTCCCAAATTGACCGGCCCGGTGGACGAATTAAAGGAAATGGATATTGTTAATTTTCGACGTCTTAATCCGGATGCTAAAACCGCAACTAATAAAATAATCGAGAAAATAAAATTTTTGGAAGATGATAGTTACGAGAAGCGTTTAGCCGGGATAAGGGCTTGGCGGAAAAGTCCGGCCAATAAGTTATATCTTTCTATCGGGCAAGACAGTATAGAAAGCCGAAAAGGGGTTGACGCCGTGATTGAGGAAAGACAAGCAAACAAGGAAGACTATTTAACGCCGCAGGAATTTACCGCGATAATGGACTTAAATAAGATCATTAGATTTTAGAATTAAATCTACGAGAATAATCTGCGTTTTTTAGCGCTTGACACCCTTGTCCGCGGATTGTACGCAGATACCTACGCGGATATTATGCGGAAGAGTTATCCGCGTTAAATCAGCGTAGAAATCAGCGTAACATCCGCGGTAATAAGGTGGGGAGCAAAGTAAACTTTAGTAACAAAAGAAGATATTTAAAGCATTTTTTTTGCTAAACATAGTATGCAGCAATTTACTGTCCCACAATTTATTGATGTTGAAGATAAGATTATAGGACCGATTACGACCCGGCAGTTTCTTATTATATTAACCGGTTTTATAATTATCGGAATTTGTTATCGGG
>JAUVLY010000018.1 GCA_030600505.1 Candidatus Falkowiibacteriota bacterium | reverse complement strand
GGGGTAACGTTAGGGTAACGTTACCCTAACGTTACCCATTGTTTTATATTTTAATCATTCTTATTACCAGTTTAACTGTTTTTAGCAACCTGTGCAAATTTTGCACAAGTTAATTTTTTAATTAATTTATCTTCTCTACGAGCTATCCGGAATTTCCGAATAGTTGAGCTGTTGCAATTTTTGCAACAACTGAATTTTTTTATATTTTGCCATCACTGGCAACCTGTTCCAAAATGGAACTAACTGAATTTTTAATTAATTCATCCTCGCTATGAGTTGTCCGGAATTTCCGGATAACTGAACTTAGGTATAACCTTACCTTTTCTATACCTATTTTATACCTATTAATTTATTTGTAAAATAAAAATACCGCCAAAATCAGCGGTATTTTTATAAACTCGTATAAACTGGGTGGCTAGAGGGAATCGAACCCTCATCACAGGCACCACAAGCCCGTGTTCTAACCGTTGAACTATAGCCACCATAATCTCAAATTAATGAGAAAATTTTTATTTTATTTTAATACCGGTAAAAAAATATCTTCCCCTCCTCGCCTAGATCAATTACTTTTTCCGCTTCTTTACTGGGGAGAGGAAACTGATAACTCACAACCTGAGTACCGTCGCGCAGTTCATGGCTCAGCTTTTCTTCCAGCTTATTCATAGTGCTTACGTTCAAGTAACAGTAAACCACATCCGCGTCATTCAAATCAACTTTAAGAATATTCTGGTGAACAAACTTGATGCTACCCTTGCCCACAGCGCTCTGCAATCGGCCAATCAACCAAGGGAAAAAGGAATATTCCACGCCAATTAACTCCAGTTTAGGGTATTGCTTACGAAGCATCCGGAGAAATCCGGCCCGGCCAGCGCCCAGCTCATAAACTTTAGCGTCTTTTTTAATTTTTAATTCACCCAGCAAACGCCTAAGCGCCACAGACTTGGTGGCCAAAAACGGCGCGTAGCCGCGGAAAATCATGTTATAAGCCTGGACCAGAAAAAACTCAAAAAAGAACAAGAAGAGGATTAATGTGATTACTTGGATGATTACTCCAGTCATATATTTATTGTTAAACTAATTTAAATGTAGTTTGAAATATGTAAAAAGTCAATTAGTGCCCCGGAGAGGAATCGAACCTCTAGAGCCAGCTTAGAAGGCTGGTGTTTTATCCGTTAAACTACCGGGGCTTAATAAAAATGTTGCCTAATAGGGGCAACGACTATAATTTACCAAAAACTAGCCAAATTGTCAAGTGTTTTTAGCTAAATAATACGCAAAGGGGCTAAGGCTTGCAAAAACCGCTTGTTTGTGCTATTCTAAGCTTGCATAACAAAATTATTATTTTAATATTATTACCTTGTCTTGGTTACCGCTCGCTAACGGTATCTCGGTTAAGGAACAACACAGATGTTAGACAAAAAAGCAAAAACAAGAATTATTAACAAATTTAAGACTCATGACACAGACACCGGTTCAACTTCGGTTCAGGTCGCGATTTTGACCGAAGAGATCAAACAACTCTCCGACCACTTAAAAGATCATAAACAGGACCATTCTTCACGCCGCGGTCTCTTAAAAAAAGTAAGCGAACGACGACGCTTGCTAAAGTATTTACAAAAAGAAGACGAAAAGAAATTCCAGGAAATCGCTAAAAAACTTAAATTAAAAATTGCTAAAAAGATGATTGCCGACGAAGATGAAAAAAGGCGCATCGAGGCCGAGCTTGAGGCAAAAATAGCCGAAAGAGAAGCCGCCAAACTAGAAAACGGCAAATAATTAACTTATTAAATATTCGCATGTGCCCCATTCGTATTTGGGGCCGAGCGAAGCGAGCCACGTGATTAAACACAAAGATCAGCGGGTGGGCATCTTGGTAGATGTATCCAACATGTACCACTCAGCTAAAAATTTATATAGAAAACGGGTAAACTTTAAAGAAGTTTTAAAGTCAGCCGTAGCCGGACGGAGGCTTATCAGGGCCACGGCTTATGTAATACACACCGAGTCTGAAGAAGAAACTCCGTTTTTTGAAGCGCTCTCCCAGCAAGGCTTTGAGGTTAAAATGAAAGACCTGCAAATCTTTGCCGGCGGCGCCAAAAAAGCCGACTGGGATGTAGGGATCGCTATTGACGCGATCAAGCTGGCCGGAAAGGTGGACGTAATCGTAATTGTTTCCGGTGACGGCGATTATTTGCCTTTGGTAAATTATTTACAAAATACTACCGGCTGTCTGGTAGAAATAATCGGCTTTCGGCAAACCACTTCATCCAAACTGATTGAAGAATCGGATGATTTTGAAAATTTAAGCGAAAGTAAAAAATATCTATTAAGATAAAACCTTTAAGTTAAAATAAGTTCATTAATAAAAGAAGGGAGGAATCGGATGCCTTATTCTATAGATATAGAAAAAAGGGACAGAAAGTCTATCAACAGGCTTGTTAAAACGGATGGAGTAGAATTGAGATCCACCCAATACGGAAACCAGTTTATTGCTTCTCTGCATGAATTAGGGCGTGGAAAACTAGATATTTCTTTGGGCATGGAGACATGCTTTAAACCAGATGATTGTCAGTTGGAGATACCTGGTTGGAACGGGTGCGAAGAACATATGGCTAGGTCTTGCTTTGTCACATGTCAAGGCGGAATATTAACTTTTAAACCGGGATGTGTATCTGCTTTCCATGATGTGCATGATAAATTAGAAAAAATCGAAATAAAAATGCAGATTATTTACTCACCTGGAATGACAATACCGCCTCGATTGATTAAAAAAAGTTGGTTTAAACCCTTTAGGCGCAAAGTAGCTTAATGCTATCTTTTCGATATTTACCAGAGCAAGACAGCATATTCTGTGTCTTGCTCCCCATAAAAACAATTAAATTAAAATAATAAAGGTTTATTACTAGCCTTACAAAATAATTAATAATTTAACAAACTAATTAAATAATTACTTGGTCGACAGATAGAGAGAACGTTTGGAAACAGTCTAATGTTCTTTAATCTGGCGGCCAAGACAAAAACAATGAAGAAAAACGAACAAGTTTTTTCGACTGAGTGGCTTGGCCGCACACTCACGATTAAAACCGGCCTTTTGGCCAAACAAGCAGACGCGGCAATAACCCTACAGTACGGTGACACCGTGGTTTTAGCGACTGTAGTTGAAAGCGACCATGAACGTGAAGGGATCGACTTCTTCCCGCTAATGGTTGACCTTGAAGAAAAATTATATGCCGCCGGCATTATTAAGGGTTCACGTTGGGTCAAGCGTGAAGGACGCCCAACTGACGATGGTATCCTATCTGGCAGGATGATTGACCGTTCAATTCGCCCGCTTTTTTCCGGTAAATCCAGAAAAGAGGTTCAGGTCATATTGACTGTACTCTCAGCTGACAAAGAAAACGATCATGATATCGTTGCTTTAGTGGCCGCTTCCGCGGCCCTTTCTGTTTCCGGAGTTGAGTGGGATGGCCCGATCGGCGGTATCCGAGTAGGCCGGGTGGAGGAAAAACTAGTGTTTAACCCCACCTACGAGCAAAGAGAAAAGAGCGATCTTGATCTAATCGTAGCTGGCACCAAAGAAAAGGCGATTATGGTCGAAGCCGGCGCCAGCGAGGTCAAAGAAGATGATATGTATGAAGCGATCATTGCCGGACAAAAAGAATTACAAGGAGCGGTTAAACTGATCGAAAAACTAATAAGCGAAGTTAAACCAAAAGAAAAAGGAAATAAGGAAGAAATAAAATCAAATGAAGAAATTGAAGCCGAAAAAGAACTGGCCAAAATCAAAGACCAGGCAATTGCTTGGCTCAAAGACAATGTTAACAAAACCCTTTTTGATAAAAGCTATTACAGCAAAGGCGAGCGCAAACTGGCAGTTAAAGCGATAAAGGTTGGGCTGGATGAATTTTTATTCAAACAAAACATAAGTAAAGAACATCGAAAATGGGCAATCAACAAAACCGTTGAAACAGCGGTGGACAGTGAGGTAACCCGCGAAATTATAGAAAACGAACGCCGGGTAGACGGCCGCAAGTTAACCGAGATCCGCGACCTTAGCTCAGACGTAGCGCTTTTGCCCCGTTCTCATGGGGATGGGCTTTTCTCTCGCGGTGAAACCCAGATCCTCTCAATCGTAACTCTTGGCGCCCCCGGTCTGGCTCAGACTTTGGAAGGTATTGAAGGTAACAGTACCAAAAGTTTTATGCATCACTATAATTTCCCGCCATTTTCTGTCGGTGAAGCTCGTTTTATGCGCGGCCCGGGCCGACGAGACATTGGACACGGCGCTTTGGCGGAGAAAGCACTTGAACCGGTTATGCCTGACCAGGATGAATTCCCCTATACCATCCGCGTAGTAAGCGAAACTATGGGTTCAAACGGCTCCTCATCTATGGGTTCCACTTGCGCCTCGGCCCTATCGCTAATGGACGCCGGTGTACCGATCAAAAAACCAGTGGCCGGTGTCGCTATTGGCCTAGCCAGTAATGAGGATATGAGTAAATGGAAAGTGCTAACCGACATCCAGGATCTGGAAGACGGTAAGGGCGGTATGGACTTTAAGGTAACCGGAACAAAAGACGGTATTACCGCCATTCAGCTGGACACTAAAACTAATGGCCTAACAAGTGAAATTATTAAACAAGCTTTAACGCAGGCCAAGGATGGGCGGGAGGAAATACTTAAGGTAATGACCGCCGCGATCCCTGAGCCAAGAAAAGAGCTCTCGCCTTACGCGCCGCGAGTTGAGACCTTTATGATCAGCCCGGAAAAGATCCGCGACGTGATTGGCCAGGGTGGGAAGATAATTAATAAAATAATTGAAGAGTGCGAAGTTGAAATTGACATTGAAGATGACGGTCGGGTGTTTGTTACCAGCGTAGCTCCGGAAGGAATGGCTAAGGCGCTTAAATGGATAAAGGACCTGACCCGCGAAATTGTTGCCGGAGAAATATTTACCGGTACGGTTGTTCGCATGCTGGATATCGGCGCCTTTATCGAGGTCCTGCCCGGACGCGACGGCATGGCTCATGTGAGCGAGCTAGCGCCTTACCGCGTCAGCAAACCGGCTGACTTCCTGGAGATCGGGGATAAGGTCACTGTCCGCGTTAAAGAAATAGACGACCAAGGCCGAGTTAACCTAAGCATGAAAGGCCTTAAAGAAAATGAAGCGCTTTGGGTAAATGAAAAGGGTAAAGATACCGGTGGCGGCTTTGGTGGCGGACGCAGCCGCTTTAACGACAGTGGCCCCAGAAAACCCTTTAACAACCGCGGCCCACGCAGATAACAATACAACTTAAAATATTTCTGACACCGGGTGTCCCAAGGGCACCCGGTGTCTTTTTATACATCTCTTTTTTTGCTATAATTAAAACAATATGGATAAACAAATTTTCACTCGTTCCAGCAAAAACCCAATTTTAAAACCCACTAAAAATAAATGGGAAAATCTAAAGGTGTATAATCCCGGAGCGATTTATTATCAAAATAAATATCACTTGTTTTATCGAGCGGTTGGCAAATCCGGAATTTCCAGTATCGGGCAGGCTGTTTCATCTGATAATAAAAAATTTACCGGAAACAAAACACCGCTTCTTAAATCTAAACTCAAGATTGAATCACGCGGCCTGGAAGACCCGCGGATCAGTCGGGTTGGTAACAAGTTTTTTATGCCTTACACGGCATATGACGGGCAAACGGCTCGGCTTTGTTTAATGACCAGTCCTGATTTAAAAAATTGGCAAAGGCATAATGAAATTTTTCCAAACTGGGACAGTGAGCGAGCCGGGGAATTCCTCTTGCCCTGGGACAAGGCCCAAACAAACCACAAAGCCAAACATCACTGGCTTAAGGCCGGCACCATTTTCCCGGAAAAGTTAAACGGAAAATATTGGATGTTTTTCGGCGACCGCCTTATCTGGTACGCGACCAGTAAAAATGGAATTAACTGGGTGCCGGAATATGAGCCGTTATTGAAGCCCAGGCGCAAACACTTTGATTCCGTACATATTGAAATAGGCCCACCGCCAATCAGAACTAAACAAGGCTGGCTTATTTTATACCACGGAGTAGATGAAAGTGTTACTTACCGTCTGGGATATTTACTCTTAGACCGGCACAACCCTTTAAAAATACTTAAGCGCTCTAAATTGCCGATCTTTGAGCCTAAGAAAGATTATGAGCTTAACGGGCAGATTGATATTACCCAAAATAAAGAATATTTACCGCAAGTAATCTTCTGTAATGGGGCAATATTAGAAAAAAACCTTCTTCGCATCTATTACGGGGCCGGTGATTCAGTGATTTGTACTGCCACGGCTAAGCTGGATGATATTCTAAACGCCTAATACAAGGTATTTGCATTTTAATTTGACTTATAGCCCCTAAATCAAGTATAGTAACACCGGCTTTATAGAATGCCGGTCTTTTGTTATAATAACTTATATACTGTTATTCTGTCATTCTGAGTGAAGCGAAGAATCCCGTGGATATACCACGAGATCCTTCGCCCCGCAGAAGCGGGACTCAGGATGACATATTATTCTTTATGCTTTTACTTTTTAACTAACAATATATGGCACAAGCAAGAAAATCGGAAATTCGCAAGGCTTATTTATTGAATAAATATGTGATTATTACCCCAGGCCGGGCTAAACGTCCCCGGGACATAAAAGTACAAACCGTGATTGAGCGTACTTCTCCATGCGTGCTGTGCCCGGAAAAACTGGCCGCTTACGCCAAAGAGCATAAAGGCTATATTAAAGAAAAAATAAAAGACAAAAATGGCAGTTGGCAAGTGATCTCGGTTGATAATGTTTTCCCGGCCGTAACGCTTGATAATGACAAGGCCTACGGCGTTCAAGAGGTGATTGTGGAAACCCCCCACCATTCCCGCGAGCTAGCCAATCTAAGCGACCAGCAAGTAGAACTGGTCCTACGCATGTATGCCCGCCGCACCAAGGCTATAAGCCAAAATGAAAACATTGACTACATCCTCTGCCTTAAAAACCAAGGCTCCAAATCCGGAGCAACTATCGTCCACGCCCATTCCCAAATTTTTGCCACCCACATCCTGCCACCGGACGTGCACGAGGAACTAATGGCCGCCCAGTCTTACCAGGTCAAACACCACTCCTGCGCCTATTGCGACATAATCAAAAAAGAAATGGCTGGTGAGAGAGAAATCTATGAAGACAAATATGTGGCCGCTTTCGCGCCCTATGCCAGCGAATACCACTACGAAGCCTGGCTCTTTACCAAGCGGCACCTGGATAATATTACAGAGTTAAACGACCAGGAGTTCCGGGCCTTAGCCCACGTTTATAAAATAATCCTAAAAAAACTTCAAGCGCTAGACCTGTCTTTCAATTGTTTTCTCCACCAGGTGGTGACTCACCGGGATCAACATTTTTATCTTAAAATCCAACCCCGCGACTCGGTCTGGGCCGGGGTTGAGCTGGGTTCCGGTCTGGTAATTAACTCAGTGTCACCCGAGGTGGCAGCTAAGTATTATAGAGAATAATCCCACAAATCAACGAATTTTTTTCACAAATACAACAAATACATTCTCTAAAATTCAAGCAAATCAATACAATTAATCTGGTTAATAAAAATTTGTTGTATTTGTAGCTAGATTGGTTGATTTGTGGGAAAAAAATAATTTAAAAATAAATGAGTAACAATAGAAAATATCAATCCTGGCGAAAAAGTAAGAAAAAATACTATGTTAGCCGCGGACGCAAAACCCCTCCGAGTAAAAGGGGGCGCAAAACCCTTGCCGGCACAAAAAAGGGCCTGGTTATATTCGGGCCAAAACTAAAAAAACGCTTTCTGCTTGGTTTGTTGGTTCTCTTTGTCGCCGCTGCCTTGGCAATGCTGTCGTTTTTTGCCTATGTTTCCCGCGGGGTTGCGGATATTTCCAAACTTACCGAACGCATCGTTCCGCAAAGCACGCGCATCTATGACCGGACCGGAGAAACCGTCCTGTTTGAGTTATACGGCGAGGAAAAACGAACTGAAATTCCTTTAATAGAGATCCCGGATTTTGTTAAATGGTCAACAATCGCCATTGAAGATAAAAAATTCTACGAACATGGAGGTATAAGTCTTTGGGGAATATTCCGCAGTATAGTTTGGAATAAAATCAGAGGCAAACCAATAGCAGGCGGCTCTACCTTAACTCAGCAATTTGTTAAAAATGCGATTCTTTCATCCGAACGCACTATTACCCGCAAACTTAAAGAGTGGATATTGGCTTACCGCATTGAAAAAACTTACTCCAAAGACGAAATACTGGGCATGTACTTTAACGAAATCCCCTATGGCTCAACCGCATACGGCGTAGAGGCCGCCAGTCAGCTCTATTTTGGCAAAAGCGTCCGCGATATTAATCTGGCCGAAGCGGCAATTCTCGCCGCTCTCCCCCAGGCGCCGAGTAAATACTCGCCCTATGGTCCAAATCGCGACCTGCTAATCGGCCGCCAACAATACATTCTTGGCCTAATGGTCGACCAAAAATTCATTTCTGTTGACCAGGCGGATGAAGCTAAACAATATATTCTTGATTTCCAACCCCCCACCTCAAACATCAAAGCCCCTCACTTTGTCATGTGTGTGAGGGAAATGCTCTCGGAAAAATATGGCGAAAAAATGGTGGAACAAGGCGGTCTTAGGGTAATTACCACCCTGGATCTCTATAAACAAAATATTGCCGAAGAAATAATTACCGAACACGCCGAAAAAAACGAAGAGCAATACGAAGCCACTAATGCCGGCTTAGTTTCCCTAGACCCAAAAACCGGGCAAATTCTCGCCATGGTCGGCTCTAGGGACTATTTTGACGATGACATTGACGGACAAGTAAACATTATCACGTCACTTAGACAACCCGGCTCCTCAATGAAACCGCTGATATACGCGGCTGCTTTCCAAAGAGGCTATACGCCCGATACTATTCTTTATGATGTGGTAACTGATTTCTCCAACGACAAAGCCGAACCTTATGAGCCGCATAATTATGACCTACACGAACACGGACCGGTAACGATCCGCAAGGCACTGGCCGGCTCCTTAAACATCCCAGCAGTCAAAGCGCTATATTTGGCCGGAGTTGACAATGTGCTGGACCTGGCCCAGGACCTGGGCTACACCAGCCTGGAAGAACGGGACCGCTATGGCCTATCCCTGGTTCTCGGTGGTGGTGAAGTAAAACTCCTTGAACACGCTAATGCTTTTGGCGTTTTTGCCCGCGAAGGTGTATCGCACCCAATTACCAGCATTCTCCGGGTTGAAGACAGCACCGGCAAAATCCTGGAAGAGTTTGAAGAAGACAAAGATAAAAAAGTACTAAACCCCGGGATAGCCCGCCTAATTAACAATATTTTATCCGACAACGCTTCCCGGGCCTACGCTTTTGGCGAACGTAATTGGCTAACGCTTGGCAGCCGGCCGGTAGCGGCCAAGACCGGCACCACCAACGACTACCGCGATGCCTGGACCATCGGCTACACTCCTTCGATTGTTACCGGCGTCTGGGTAGGCAACTTTGACAATACCAAAATGAAACGAGGCGCGGCCGGCGGCGTGGTCGCGGCCCCGATCTGGCATGACTTTATGGAACGAGTACTTGGGGATACTCCGATAGAAACCTTTAAAGCACCAATAATTAAAAAAACCAACAAGGCCATTCTGGACGGCGAGGTTGGCACAGCCCAAGTTATAAAAATTGATAAAATTTCCGGACTTCTGGCAACCGAACATACGCCGGAACATTTGATTGAAGAAAAAACTTTCTTTGAGCCGCACTCTATTCTCTACTATGTTAACCCCCAGGATCCGCTTGGCGATATACCAAAAAACCCGGGCAATGACCCGCAGTTCGAGCTCTGGGAATCGCGTGTTCTTGCCTGGGCCGAAAAAAATCTGGCCAGCTCCACCACCGCAACCAGCTCCGCCTTACTTGGCGGTAAGCCGCCAACCGAAATGGATAATGTCCACCAACCGGAAAATATTCCCCAAATTAGTATCGTTACTCCGGGAAATAACCAAACAATCAGCGGCCCCAACCTTGACGTCCGAATCCAGGTCAGCTCGGTACGCGGGGTTAAACGCGTTGACTACATTGTCAACGACAACCTCTTTCATTCAACCACGGACTACCCTTTTAATATGAATAAACGCGTTGACTTTCTGGCCAATGGTTTTCATAATTTAAAAATTAAAGCCTGTGACGATGTAGAAAACTGCAAAATACGCGAAATAGAATTTAACTTAAAACTGGAAAACCAAACCAGCGTTGGCGCGGTTGAAGTTAACTGGGTAGCACCTAGCAGCGGCCTGGCTGTTTCCAACATTGATTTTCCGCTAACATTAACCATAAACAACACAAACCCAAAATCACTGGCCCGCGTTAACTTTTCTTATTTAGTTGAGGGCGGAGATGCGCCAAGATTTATTGCCACGGCTGAGCCGGTTGAGGGCAATCAAATAGTTATTTCCTGGGCAGACACACCGTCTAGTGGCACCTACTCTATTAACGTGGAGGCGATTACCTGGAGCAAAGAATCAATCCGTTTGGAACCGATCACCCTGATAGTAAATAATATTGAAGATTA
>JAUVLY010000088.1 GCA_030600505.1 Candidatus Falkowiibacteriota bacterium | reverse complement strand
CTTAAATTATCCGGCGCCTCAAATTCGGCAATAATCGTTCCCCGGCCTTTTGGGTCACGTCCTTTCTGGCGCCAAGAATAAAAAAGAAAAAGAAAAACCAGAATAGGCCAAACAATTATCCAATTATCTTTAATAATATATAATAAATTTTGAAATATTGTTGGCTCTAGAATAATGCCCTTAGGGATACCGACTACTATAGTCATACCCTCGTGGTCAAAGAGTAAATCATTTACAAAGGTAATTCCTTTGACCTGACCTTCCGCGGCATAATCATAGCGGGTTGAAAGGCACTTATCCTGGCTGCCACCAAGCCCGGCAAAACACTCGGTTTGCAAATCACTCTCCAAAATGCTTTGCGGTAAAACAAGGTTAGTGCGTGTCTGTTTAATATCCACGTTCCATTCGTCCCCGGTCGTATTCCAATAGAGCTCATCATGCGTGTCAAAATAATTTATTGCCCGCCTTATTGTGTATTTAATAATGTACTGCTGTTGTCCGCTAACTAGCGCTTCCGCGTCCCCGATCTTAATATGTTTATTAGCGCCCTGCTCACTTACGCTAAAATCAACCGGCTTACCATTATTGTAGGTAACATCAATGTCACTAAAACGCAATTTAAAAGTGCCGCCCCGAGCCTTATATTTATAGGGAATATCCCGGTAAATCCCGTGCTTCTCAACATTATCAAAATTATAAGTAATTTTTTCAATCACATTAATGGATGAATCCTGATTAATTTTTATTTCCACGCTAAAATCATCAATCCGCTCCTCTGCCTGCGCAACATTCACAAAAATAAAAAATAAACAAAAAACTAATATTATAATTATCCTTTTCATATTTATTATGTTTAATAATAATTAATCTTGTTTCTGCTGTCTGTTGTCTGCTGTCTGTTGTCTATTTCTAATTATTTTTTGTAATTTCTTAACGCTTTGACCGCTTACCTTCATCTTAATTTGTTTTTTCTTGTCTTTCTTTTTATATTTATCTTGCGCTTGCCTTTCTTCGTCTGTATAGTTTGGTTTAATCATAAAAAAATGTTATAATAAATAGAACTTACACGTTTAAATGATTTAAAAACATTATTAGTGTCATTCTGAACGGAGTGAAGAATCTCGTGGATAAAAAGACGAGATTCTTCGTCGCTTTGCTCCTCAGAATGACAAAAGCGACTAAAACGCATAAATCCTATATATACTTATATTATAGTTAAATTCACGTAAATACTCAATGGAGAACATAGAAAACGTCCGTAAGTCCTGGTATAAAAAATGGTGGGGAATACTAATTATAAGCACTATAATTCTTATAATAATTATCGGAATTGCAATCGCCTGGATCTCATTTAAGCTGGTTTCGGTAATGAATGATAGTGATTTTGCCCCGGAAATCAGCCAGGTTGATATTGGCTTAATTAACGGAAACCCGGCTAATTATTCGCTGGGAACCACTAGCCCGCTTATAATAATTATTGAATTTAGCGATTTTGCCTGCCCTTATTGTTATAATTCTTTTTCTACTATCCGGGAAATTAGCGTTAAATATCAGGATAAAATAAAATACATCCATCGCTACTATCCGGTGGTTACCGAGCACTCCTCACTACTGGCCCAGGCCGCCCACTGCGCCGGCGATGAAGGCCGATTCTGGGCCATGCATGACGCGCTTTTCCTAAACCAGGGAATTGACAGCCAAACGGAAATAATTGAGCTGGCGCAACAAATCGGCGCAGATGGAGTAAAGATTAACGATTGTTTAAGCCAGGAAAAATATTTATCCGTTATTGAAAAAGATTTTGTAGATGGGCAAAAGCTGGGTATTACCGGTACTCCGACCTGGTTTATTAATAACTACCGGGTATCCGGTGACATCCCCAGAGACAAATTCTTAATGTTTATTAATGAACTTTTATCAAATTTAAATCAAAATAATTAAAAAATAGCTTACGCATTTAACCACTTTTGTCATTCTGATCCCGCGAAGCGGGAGAAGAATCTCGCGGATATAGAGACGGGATCCTTCACTTCGCTACGCTCCGTTCAGGATGACACAAGATATTTTTAATAATAGAAACCCAATAATTATAAGACATAAACAATATGCATCAAATTCGTTTTCATGGCCGCGGCGGCCAAGGAGTAGTTACGGCGGCTGAACTAACAGCGATTGCCGCTTTTAATGACAAGCACTTTGCCCAAGCTTTCCCCTCTTTTGGCGTAGAAAGGACTGGCGCGCCAATTGAAGCCTTTGCCCGGATTGACGATAAACCGATCAGAACCCGGGAACATATCTATGAGCCAAATGTTTTAATTGTGCAGGACTCTTCGCTTATCGGTACGGTTGACGTTACTAAAGGCGCGGACGATAAAACCCTGGTTATAATCAACTCAAGCAAAGACAAAAAAGAAATTAAACTGCCGGTTCCCAGCAAAAATTTATTTGTCATTGACGCGACCAAAATTGCCCTGGAAGAACTTGGCCGAAATATCGTTAACACGGTTATCCTGGGCGCGTTTGCCAAGGCCACCGGCCTGGTCACTCTTAATTCACTCAAAATTGCAATCGAACAAAAATTCTCTGCCAAAGGCAAATCTTTAGTTGACAAAAATATCGCGGCCATAACAAGAGCATATAATTTATAAATATTAGCACTTAGTAAATTTAAATTTTATTCGCATGTGCCCCATTCGTAGCGGGGCTTTCGCGAAGCGAAATAACATGGATATAACTACTAAACCAGGATCAACAATTAATAACAAAACCGGGGGTTGGCGTACTTTTATCCCCAAAACCGATCTGGACAAATGCATTGGTTGTGGCCGTTGCGCCAAGGTCTGCCCGGAAAGCTGTATTATAATGCAGAAAAAAAATAATAAAAAACAGCCGATTACCGACTATGATTTTTGCAAAGGCTGCGGCCTCTGCGCCGCTGAATGCCCGGTGAAATGCATTAAAATGGAATTGGATAAAAAATAATTAATCATATTAATCTTATAAAGATAAAATATATGAAGGAAATTCTCGAAGGATCGCAGGCTATTGCCCAAACAATAAATAATATCAAACCGGCCGTGATATCGGCTTACCCGATCACGCCACAGACGCATATTGTGGAAGACCTGGCTAAGCTAAAAGCTGATGGCAAAGCTGAGTACGAATATGTGCGGGCAGAGAGTGAATTCGCGGCCGCGTCAATTGTAGCCGGAGCGTCGGCTACCGGCGTCCGGGTCTATACTGCTACCAGCTCACAGGGACTACTCTTAATGACTGAGGTTATTTTTAATATCGCCGGCATGCGCTTGCCTGTTGTAATGACAGTAGCTAATCGCGGCGTGTCCGCGCCTATCACCATTTGGAACGACCACCAGGACACAATGACCGTGCGTGACGCCGGCTGGATACAGCTCTATGCCGAGAATCACCAGGAAGCAATCGAGCAGCATCTCCTGGCCTACAAAGTAGCGGAAAAAGCCAATTTACCGGCCATGGTCTGTATTGACGGCTTTGTCCTTACCCACACCTATGAAGATGTAAGCGTTCCGAGTGCCAAGGAAGTGAGCAAATTCCTGCCTGCTTTTAAGCCCAAAAAAGGGCAATACCTGGATCCAGAGAACCCGGTCAGTTTTGGTGCTTTTGCCCCACCAGCCTATTATCAGGAAATCCGCGAAGAGCTACATAAGGACATGAGAAATTCTAGGCACTTGATCCTGGATGAATATGAAAAATTAAAAGAGACAGTACCAAGTATAATTAAAAAAACCGAAAAAAATGCCCATATCAATAACGGGCTAATTGAATACTACGGGGCCGCCCACCCTAAAACCATTTTAATTGCCATTGGTTCGCTTGTCGGTACCATCAAAGACACGGTTGATGAAATAAACAAAGGCAAAATGGCCGGCTCGCTTGGGGTATTAAAAATTAAAACTTTCCGTCCTTTCCCAACT
>JAUVLY010000021.1 GCA_030600505.1 Candidatus Falkowiibacteriota bacterium | reverse complement strand
CGTACGGATAATTAAGTTTAACAAAATCCGCGCCTAAACACGCGGCCACTCCGGCCCCGCCGGCGATTAAATGAGTATCTTTTTCGTTTTTAATTGCCTGACCCCGAGGATACATCCAAAGCACTATGATCAAACCGGCCTTATGCGCGTGATGAATAAGATGGGCCGCTTGCCTAAACATGTCTGACTCGTACCAACTGCCTAGATATATGGTATAGCCCACCCCGACAATATTTAATTTTGATTGCTTTTTAAATTGAATGATCTCATCCAAATGAATCCAAATACTGGAAAAAGGGTCCTTGTATTGCTTGGTTAGAAGATTTGTTTTTGAATTCACCTTAATTAGATAAGGGATCCGGGGATAATCCCGTCCATAAAGGCTAATTAATCCCAATTGCGTGGCAAATACCCCGATCTTGGCTTTATTGGCAATCTTAAAATAATGCTCCGGATCGGCGACTTCTTTAGAAATATTCTTACCAACAAAATCATCATTCAAATGCTCTACTTTTTGGTCGCCGGCAAACATCATTAAATTACCGGTATTACGAGTAGCTAAATTATAATTTTTAATATACTCTTTTTCCTTGGCCTTAGGCACGCTAAGCGGTATATTTATTTTTTTCAACATAATGTTATTTTTTAATTAATCATTACTTATATTATACTCTAAAATGCCTTCTTTGTCTTTTTGGCATACCGCTCCCCACCACCAACCGACATCAAAAAACCGTCATTGCTGGCGATTTTTTTCCTTAAGCATAAAATTAAATTTTTATTTCGCTTTATCTTTTGTTTTTTTCTTACTTTTCCACTTATAAAGCGCTATCCCGCCGATCACTATAATCGCGAAGATCCAGTTTAACGGCAGACTAAATTTATTTTTTTCTGGCGGCGGCGCTAATTTAAAAACCTCTCGCTCATTAACTTTTATTGGCGTTACTTCTTGCCTTGGCTTTGGGCTAGGATCACGCGGTAACACCACTTCTTCCAGTACAAACTCCGGGGCTTTTATATCTGTCACCAGTTCTTCGGTGTCAAGACTGACAAAGGTATCAGCCTGGCCGTCTCCGGTAGTGTCGCTAGTCTCCAGGTCTAAAACAAAATTCTCATTATAGCGAAGCCACAGATCGTCTCTTCCGTCTCCGTCAGTGTCAAAAACCGACAGCACAATCCGGCCGTCTTTTTTGTAAATAGTATGCTCCTGGCTGATTTCTTCACTGTTATTATACTCTACTGAATATTCCCCAAATTGAACAGTCTGTTTTTCAGCCCCACCATCAACATCTTGAGCCGTCACAGGACTTGCAAAAAGTAAAAGCAGTATAAAAAATTGTATCTTAATAATTTTCATATAAATTCGCATGTGCCCCATTCGTAGCGGGGCTTTTGCCGCTAGGCAAAATAACGTTAATCAGATTCATATCTCTTTTTTTGCTCAAGACAAGCTTGTGTTAACATATCCTTAACTCTGCTTTTTTCTTGCCCTTCCCAGGCGACTACTTCAGCCTCAAGTTGCGCAATTTTATTCTCATTTTCTACTATCTGCGCCCGCCTTTGAGCGTTTACCTTATAACTCTCGGCAATGGCGCGGTCAACGAAACCTTTGGTTATATGCTGGTCCCGCAAAATATTTATTTCTTCCGGCGTTATATCAGCCCCTGGCGCGATTACCTTTTTGGATTCTGTCATAAATTTTATAGCCACATCTTTCGGATTTCCTAAGGCCTCCATGGCCTGATAGGCGGTTTCAATCCCGACGTTGGCTACCTTGCCAGTTATAGTGGTGGTATCAATCGCTATGCTTGAACTCTTTGGGACCACGCCTTTAACCGCACTCAAAAGCCCGCCAGCACGCGCCAATGTCTCAGTGCCGGTTAAAAATGTTTCAAAGGATTTTCCGGCGCCAATTCCTGACTCAACAGTCTTGTAAGTCGTATAGATCAAACGAATAGTGGCTTTGATTAGGTTTTGTTTAATATTTCTTGCCAAAGCGTCTTTGTAAGCACGCGCTTCCAAACGGATATGCCGGTCGATCTCCATATCCCGTTCAAGCTCAAAATTAGCTACTTTTAAAGTCAATATCTGCTCATGTGTCCGAGCTACGCCTTGCGCCTCCCAGCTTCTTGTCTCAACCGGAATTATTAAGTCAATATCGGAATATTTCTTCCACTGCGTTTCAAATTCAGACGTAGGATTACAATTTTTATCAAACGGACCGTCCGGTTTAAAACCGGTTTCTTCTTCTTCGTCCTCTTCGTCCTCATCTTCTTCTTCATCATCTTGCTCCACGCATTTATTTCCTTGTTTAACATAAGGATCTTCACAATGCTCACACCGATTACCGGAACGCAGTATCCCGCCGCCGTTTTTTACAATCATCCTGAAATTCTTTTAACAAATGCGCTACCCACCTACTGTACTCGTTCCTCACATAAGCATTGGCGGTACGGCTGGAAATTCCCACATCTTCACAATACTCATTATGAAAAGCGCATTTGCAATATCTATAATCCATAACTAAGCCGCAGAAAGGATTTTTAATACCGGGTTTTTCAAATTTTACCATTTTCCCGCCGCAACCGGTTAACAAAATAGGCAAAAATAAAAGCAAAAACACCAAATATGCTTTTGCCCTCCAAGAAGTCTTTCTAAAATCCACCCTTTTCATTTATTGTTTCTATTAATTTTGAATAACTTTATCTTATGGGAAAAATGAATTTTTGTCCAGAAAAAATCAAATTATAACAAAAAAGCAAGTCCAAGTGAATCTGCTTTTTTATTCCAAGGTAATTAATATATACTCTATTATTTAATTCTGCCAACCCCGGATAATGAGATCCCTGCCGTTGACCTCGTTGCAAGAATTTTTTTCTAATTCACGGGTAACCACAAAATCTTCCCAAAAAATCGGGCCCAATTCCTTACCGTCTATGGTGTACCAAAATATTCCATCATTGTAGACGGCTCTTGGATCAGCCAGTATTTTGATAGTATAATCCAATTCGCAGGTCTGATTACCACTCTGATAGCTGCCGCGCAAGGTAGCAGACAGAGCAGCGCCTGAGCTTAAATAGCTGGGAAAATTGGTGGGTAAATCCAGGAACCCATCGCCTAAACAATCTTTATTACTTAAGAACTCATTATTCCACCTCATCTGCAATTTAAGGCCGGAATACGCGGCCTGGCAATCTTCGTTACCTGAATAACCCGGCCGGAAATTCTGGTAGTGGTCGCAATAGGCGCCGTTAAAGCCATGTGCCTGGTAGTTGTAGCCCCAGGAATCAATGCCGGTACTAAGCACCTCACCCCAGCGTGAGAGCCCGTCGCTTTGAATAGTGCGGCAAAGGTTATCACCGGGTTTGGCAAAAACCACTATTACTCCGGTAGCTGCCACTGCCACTATAAGCACTAAAATCAATTTTTTCATATTTTTCATAATTTTTAATAACAAAAAAAAAGAAAGCCCCGGCTTTCTCTTTAAATTGCTTTAGTCCTTAGCATATTTATCTCTTTATACTTATATTATAGCACATTATGGACCAATTAAAAACTACACCGGTTAACCGGTGTAATTTTTATTTGATCTATAAAGTTATACTATAATATTATCTCCCCTCTTCTATGAAATTCTTTATTTGAGGAAGAGCTTTTATGGCCGCTACTTCTCCTGCCTTAATTATTTCCTTGGATTCCTGGCCATTAAAAAATTTATTCCAGCCAACTAAACCCACCTCCTCTACTTTTGGTTCTATAATTATATCTCCGCTTCTTGAACAATTTCGCGCGAAATGATAACGAATTATATTTAAGGCCCTTACCCCAGTTTTTGGAATTGATAAAATGTTTTCATCTAAATCATTGTTAAAAAATTTATTATCCAAATTAACCGCGATAACTATATCTGCTCCCATTTGCCGGGCTACATCATCCGGCAACGGGTTGGACAAACCGCCGTCTGCCAATAAATAACCATTGTGCTTAATCGGCTTAAAAATAAATGGAACTGAAATACTAGCTCTTACTGCCTTGGTAAGGTCTCCATCGGCCATATCCACTTCTTGCCCGGAAATTAAATCAGTGGCAACAGTGGTTAAGGGGATCTTTAAGTCATCAAAACTATATCCGTTAAACCAGCCCTTTATCAAGCCTTCAACTTTAGTGCCTTTAACAAATCCGCCACTCAGGCTTGGGTCAAGCAACAACAAAGCCGTGCGCCAATTAGTACTTAAAGCTACTTTTTCCAGCTTACCTACATCTTTATAGATCGCGTAATAAGCCCCAACCAAAGCACCGATACTTGAACCGGCGATAAAACCAATTGGGATATTATTTTTTTCCAAAACTTTAATAACTCCAATATGCGCTAAGCCTTTAGCGCCGCCGCTGCCCAAAGCCAATCCGATTTTAAGTTTCTTTTTACGTTGCATATTTTATTGCACGGGTGTTGCTTACCAGTGCGAAACTATTTTAAGAATACAACAGAACTAATAATTTTACCAGTACTATCTAAAACTGAAGTCAAATTACCAGTCGCCTAATAAATTAATTTCTAATCTTTTCTCCTTCCCCGTCTATCAACCCATCTTTTAATGAAATAACTCTCTCAACATATTTTTTAGAAAAATTTACACCCGTCAAGCGAGTACAGGCCAAAATATGAGAATTGCAGTTGAAAGACTTATTTTGCAAGAGGTCTATATATAAATTTACATTAAAACCAGCTAAATGACAAATAAAGAATAAATTTATGTTTTTAATTTTTGCCCGTTTATTGCTTTCCCAAATTCTACATAAACTCGCTTTGAAAATTTCTCCACCAAACTATAAATAACCGGGATTACTACTAATGTTAACAAGGTGGATACTAAAAGTCCGCCGATTACCGCGATTGCCATTGGTTTCATCATCTCCGAACCCTCTTGTCTGGCCAGAGCCATTGGCAACATGCCTAATATCGTAGTTATCGAAGTAATAAGTATTGGACGCAAGCGAGTTGCCCCGCCCTCTACCAAAGCCTCAAATTCACTCATGCCTTTTTTTCTTAGCTGATTGACATAATCAACCAACACAATCGCGTTATTAACCATAATGCCGGCTAGCATTATTATTCCCATAAAAGACGGCAAAGACAAAGTCTGGCCGGTTATAAACAAAGCCAGTCCGACTCCGATAAAAGCCAAAGGGATCTCAAACATCACAATAAAAGGGTGGATCAAAGACTCAAACTGTGAAGCCATTACCATGTAGACTAACAAAACGCCAAGAGCCAGGGCCCAACTCAAGGTGCCAAAAGTATCTTGCATCTGTTTATACGAACCGCCGTATTCGATAAAATATCCTAAAGGAAAATTGTAGCCGCTTAATCTGTTTTTTATATCTTTGACCACACTGCCAACATCCCGATTAAGAATATTGGCTGTTACCGCCACGACCCTTAGCTGATCCTCCCGGTTAATTTTAATCGGTCCTTTGTCTTGTGAAAATTTAGCCACTTGTTTTAATGGAATTTGGCTGCCAGCCGGAGTAACAACAGTTAAATTTTCTATCTTTTTGAGACTATCCCTGTCAGTTTTATTATAACGAACCCTTATATCTGTTTCTTCGCCGCCTTGCCTGAGTTGAGTGGCCACCACGCCCTGCATGGAATTTTTTATGGTTGAACCGATTTGTCCGACTGTCAGCCCCAGATAAGACGCTCTCTCCCGATCAATTGTAATGACTAATTCTGGCTTGCCTTGGCTTAAAGTAGTATCCACGTCACGCACGCCTTCTATATCATTGATCTTTTGCGCGATTTCGTCTGACACATGTTTTAAAATATCCAGATCTTTGCCAAAAATCTTAATTTCCACCGGAAAACTTGAACCGCTTATTAAAACTTTACCCATATCCATAAAATTAATTTCCATATCCTTTATTTTGGGAAGTTTTTGCCTAATTATTTCCTGAATGTCTTCGGCTGAATATTTTCTATCTTTTTTGTCATTTAACCTGATAAAGATTTGCGCCTCATTAACGTTAGATGATCCAAGCCCCAAGGCAACGCTCTCACTCCTGTTTGCTTCATCCAGGCCGACAAAGCTGGTGATCGCAAGCACTCCATTAATATCAATCACATCGCTTTCTATTTGGCTCACAATTCTATTGGTTTCTTCCAAAGATGCGCCTACTGGCATTTTGACACCCAATAACATCATACCTTGATCGCTAATCGGCATAAATTCCGAGCCAATAAAAGGGGTTAAAGCAAAAGTCGCGGCCAACAACCCGACAGTTGCCATAAGCGTTATTAAACGATGTTTAAGCGACCAAATTAAGATCTTTTTATACGTATTTTGTATTTTTATAAAAGATTGTTCTCCGGAAGCTTTTTTATATCCATCTGCTTGTTCTTGCTTTTTAAAAATTTTTGAAGCTATCATTGGGACAAGCGTTAAGGCAACAAACAATGACGCGAAAAGCGAAAAAATTATTGTTAATGACAGCCCACGGGACAATTGCCCGGCAATCCCGGTACCAAACGACATGGGCAAAAATACGGCAACAGTCGTTAACGTGGCCGCGGTGATCGCCATCGCGATCTCGTTAGTGCCAATAATAGCGGCTTTCCGTCTTTTGCCTATTTTTTCCAAATGCCGATAAATATTTTCAATTACCACCACCGCGTTATCCACTAGCATGCCGATCCCCAAGGCTAAACCGCCCAAGGTCATAAGATTTAAAGTATAGCCAAAAATATAAAGCGGGATAAAAGTAGCAATCAAAGAAAGCGGGATGACCATGGCAATGGCTAAGGTCGGCCGCCAATTCCTTAAAAATAAAAAAATCATTAAAATAGCTAACAACCCGCCAATCACCGCGCTCTGTGTCACGGAGTCTGTTGAAGTTTTAATTAAGTGGCTCTGGTCCATCACTAATTCAAAATCAATATTTTGAGGCAAACTTTTCTTTAATCCAAACATTTCATTTTTAATGGCTTTGGCAACCTGGGAAGTATTAGTTCCTGACTGCTTGCTTATTAGCAATAAAACGCTATCTTTTTTATTAGTTCGCGAATAATTTCTTGACTCTTTATACGTGTCAATCACCTCTGCCACGTCATATAAATAAATAGGGGTATCATTTCTAACGGCAATCACGGTATTTTCAATCTCCTCTAAATTCTCAAATTCACCAACCGTACGAACCGGCAATTCAAGCAAACCCTGTTCAATAAATCCACCTGATAAATTAATATTTTCTCCGCGTAAAATCTGCGCGATCCGTAGCTGGCTTAAACCATAAGAATCCAATAATTGCTTATTTAACTTAATCAAAATCTCCCGTTCCTCTCCCCCGCGTATTTCCATAGCGGCAACTCCGTCCAATCTTTCTATTTTGTCTTTAATATTATCTTCTAATACTTTTTTTAATTTTAAAGCATCAAGACTGTCGCTTGTAACACCATAGGCAAGTATAGGCATCGCGCTAACATCCATTTTAACCACCAGGGGCTTATTGGCATCCGGCGGCAAATAATCTTCTATTAAACCAATTTTGTCCCTAATATCCTGGGCGGCAAAATCAATTTTAGTGCCGCTATTAAATTCAATCATAACAATTGAAGCTCCTTCCTGGGAAACAGATTGAATTTTTTTTACATCTTTAACTATAGATACCGCGTCTTCAATCGGCTTAGTTAAAACATCTTCAATATCTTCGCTGCTTACTCCGCTATACGACGTGATCACTGATACCACCGGAAATTCAATATCCGGAAGCATATCCAGGCCCAGGCGGGTTAACGATATCAAACCAAAAATAACTATGATCAAAACCATCATAGTTATGGTTACCGGCTTGTCAACTGAAAATTTTGGTAAATTCATATTTAACGGTTTTAATTGCTTATACTGACCTCATCACCTTCTTTTAATTCATAATTGCCATTAACCACCACTATATCGCCTTCGGTTAACCCATCTTTAATTAATACCAACACTTCATCAACAGGTTCAGTATTAACTGTTGTAATTTTTATTCGTTTATTTTCGTCAACTGTATAAATTTTTTCAATGCTTTCTTTCGTGAATATTGCTGTCTTAGGAATTACCAATACACCCTTCTGTTCTTTGGACAATATTTCAACTTGCGCTACCATACCGGCTTTAATTTTTTTATACTCATTGGAAATCTGGATTTTAACAGGAAACTTTTTGCTTATTTGATCAGCTACTAAACCAATATAATAAATATTGCCTAAAAATTTCTCATCGGGGTAAGCAAACAATGAAATGCTTGCTTCTTGGCCATCTAATATTTGCCCTATATCAAATTCTGTCACAGCTAATTCAATTTTTATGCTTTCCACGTTAACGATGCTGGCTATAGGCTTCCCGGCTACCGCTATCTCTCCGGTTTCAATCAGGGTTTGGTTTAGAATGCCGGAAATCGGAGCAACAATCGCGGTGTTTCCTAATTGGGCGCTGACTGAATTAACCTGGCCTTGGGCTGAACTGATTTGCAATTTAGCTCTTTTTTTAGCGCTCTCCAAATTTGCTTTTGTTGATTCAAGCTGTTTTCCAACCGCGTCAATCTGAATTTTAGCCTGCGTTTTAGCTAGTACTAATCCTTGCTCCGCCCTTTCTAAATTTTTCTCAGCCAAACCATGGGCAGTTATCGCATTGTCGTCGCTACTTGTATCTGACAGCTTAGCACTGGTAATCGCCTGCTGATTAGATTGAAGATTGCTGATTGCGGTATTCACACTTGTTAAATTTGTATTAATGGAGATCTTTAACGCTGACAAATCACTGGAAGTAAAATCGCTTTTAGTAACTGTGTTATCAAGCAAAACCAGGGTTTGATCCAGAGCGTCCTTTATTAAATCTAAAGATATGCTCATTTCGCCTGCCGTTGAATCTATTTCATTGTATAAAGATAAGGCATTTAAACTGTAATAATTATTTTTGGCATCTTCATAGCTTGCTTTTGCCTGCGAGAATAAACCCTTGGTGTTATTTAAACTTTGCGTATCTTTTACGCCAAGAACATCCTCATAATCATCATTGGCATTAGCTGTACCCGGATTTTCGCCGATTATATCACCTATGGCGGTTAAGGCGGTTTTTATAATTGATAAATTACCCTGCATTGTTATTTTAATGTTGTCATAAGCATTTTGAATAGCTTGCTCACTGGAATTTTGAGTATTATCCAAAAATTTTTCAGCGCTTTCAAGCGTGACTTTGGCTGAATCCACTGCCAACTCAGCGTTCCTTACATTCTCTTCCGCGTTAATTCTTGTGTTTGTCAAATTCATTTCAGCTGTAGTTATTGCCAATTCAACATTGCCAATATCCTGATTCACAGCCGCGATCGTATTTGTCAAACCAACTTCTGCGTTATTATATGAGGTTAAAAGAATAGAATCTTGCTCAAGCCGGGCAATGACTTGTCCGGCATTAACACTTTCACCTTCTTTAGCAAAAAAACTAACAATTTTACCGGTCATTTTTGGACTCACCATAACCTCGTTCAAGGGCTTGGTTATGCCCGACAAACTAATGCTACTGCTAATGTTTTGAGGAGCTACTTTGATAGTTTCAACAGATACCACCTGCTTTCCCTTACCCGCAGCATCGATCATAGATTCGTTCCCGCCCGCCAATAAGCTATAAACAGATATAGCCAAACCAAGCAATAACAAAACACCGATTATTGTTCGCCTGCTAATTTTGTTTGAAATTAAACTTACCATAAATATTTAATATATTTTTTTATAATTCATTAGTTCTTTTATTTTAATAATTTTTCTTTCCGCTTCTTCAAATCCTTTTTGATAATGCCTTTCAATTTTACTATTGCTAAAATATCCAAAAAAAGTCTCCCGCCAATCACGAAAATTGATTTTTAATCCATTGGAAGGAGTTATTATAATATCAGAATTGCTCTCAATAATTCTATTCCTATATTTCAAAGACAGAAGATAAAGAGATTTTAAAACTGTATTAAAGCGGCCTTTGGCGCTTTCTTCCGTGAATTCCATCTTTAAGGTAACACTAATTACCAGGCCATCAAGACCAACTTTCTTTCTGGCGACATTAGCCGGGTCGGGATTTAAAACCCCGCCGT
>JAUVLY010000091.1 GCA_030600505.1 Candidatus Falkowiibacteriota bacterium | reverse complement strand
TTGGAAAAGGCAGTGGATGACATTAAGGGCAAGGAAGATGAATACAAATTAAGTGTGGCAAGCGGCATGATAATAGCCGGTTTGGCTGGCCTATATTTGGGCGGCCACTGGATAGTAAGCGGCGCGATTAGTATGGCTACATATTTCGGCGTGTCCGAGGCCTTAATCGGCCTAACTATCGTGGCGATTGGTACGTCCTTGCCGGAATTAGCCGCGTCCGGGATCGCGGCCTACAAAGGCAAGACAAATATCGCGATTGGAAATGTTGTTGGTTCGAATATTTTTAATATCCTTTGGGTATTGGGACTAACGGCAATAATCGCTCCGATTGGTTTTGAATTTTACTTAAATATTGATTTCATTATTTTAATATTTATAACTATTCTGGTTATGATATTGGTCTATGTGGGTAAGAAAAATGTTTTGGACAGAAAGGAAGGGATAACGTTGGTAGTGATTTATGTAGCATATATAGTTTATTTAATAATTAGAGGATAGGATTAGACGCCGCGCTACAAATGCGGCCCATGCGAATAAAATAAAAATGAATTTATTAGCTAATATTAAATAATACTTTACTACACCGCAGAGCATTTATTTAGCAGGTAGTTACTAGTATCGTTATGTTAGAGAACGAAAAAGCGTTTAAAAATTAAATTCGCATGGGCCGCATTTGTAGCGCGGCTTTTTGCGCCAGCAAAAACAACAATGATAAGAATTAAAACCAAAGAAGAAATAAAAATTATTAGAAAGGGCGGCAAAATATTAGCCGCTATCTTAGACGAGCTTATTCAAATGGTTCATCCAGGCGTAAGCACGGGTGAGCTGGAAGCGCGGGCCCTAAATTTGATTAAAAAAGCCAACGGTAAACCATCTTTTAAAAATCACGAGATGCCAAATGGTGAAAAATTTCCTACCGCCCTTTGTACCTCTATTAACGAAGAAGTTGTCCACGCGCCGGCGCTTCCTTCACGAACCCTTCGAAATGGTGATATAATCGGAATTGACATAGGCATGATTTATCCTTTCCCTAATACTAGCCAGCCGATAAATAAATATTCAAAAAACGGCGGGTATTTTACCGATATGAGCAAGACCGTGATTGTGGGAGAGGTAAGCAAAGATATAAAAAAATTGGTTGATACCGCGCGTGAGTGTCTGTACGCCGGGATCAAACAAGTAAAGCCGGGCAACGATTTAAATGACATTGGTTCTGCGATCCAGGGGCTGGCTGAGTCGCGGGAATATTCAGTTGTCCGGGAACTGGTTGGCCATGGCGTTGGGCACAAGGTGCATGAGGAACCGCAAGTCCCTAATTACAAAATAGAAGACGCAAGTTTAAAAAACGTGAAATTAAAACCAGGCATGGTCCTGGCCCTGGAGCCAATGGTAAACATGGGGACCTCAAGGGTAACAACTGCCGAAGACGGCCTGGCAATAGTTACCGAAGACAAGAGTCTTAGCGCCCATTTTGAGCACACAGTGGCGGTAACCGAGAAAGGTTTTGAGATATTAACTTTAAGATAATTTAAATGTCAAAAGTAGAAAACAAAAAATATTTAGGTCTTGATTGGGGGGAGACAAGAATTGGCTTGGCTATTGGTGACAGTGAGTCAAAGACAGCCGTGCCTCTGGACACGGTATTAACACGCGAAGAAGTATTTCAAATCATTAAAGACGAAGAGATAAATGAATTGGTGGTCGGGCAGCCGGTTAAAATGAGCGGAGACAAGATAAATTTAAACAAAGAATATATCAGTTTTGTGGAGCTTTTAAAAAATAAAATAAATATCCCTATTCATTTTGTAGATGAGCGCTTAACTAGCAAGGCAGCCGACTCTCTTGCCGGCGACAAAAAGACCAAGGCTGGCCGGGACGCGATCGCGGCTATGCTTATATTGCAATCATATTTGGATACACTGTATTAGGTTAATATTGATATAAAATTTTCAAATTACAAATACCAAAAAACAAATAAGCACCAAATTCAAAATATCAAATTCTCAGCCAAAGGCTGATCCGCCTCTGGCGGAAAAACAATTTCGGTCATTGGAATTTAGAATTTGCAATTTATTTGTTATTTGTATTTTGTTATTTTTTTATGAATTCAGCCGAATCATTTATTATAACCGCTATCGTGATAAACCGTCAACCCTTTCGGGAGCGGGACTCTAGGCTTATCGTGTATGCCAAAGACCATGGGCTTATGAGTTTGATTGCTCGCGGCACTAAGAATATCAAGTCCAAGCTGGCCGGCCATATTGAGCCGGCTAATTTAATTAAAGCCATGGTGATTCGCGGCAAACAGCTTGATTATTTGGGTTCGACTGATTCGCTCCAGGTACATAAAAATCTAAAAGCCGATCTTGACAAGACCATGGCCCTTAATTTGGCGTTGAAAGAATTTTTAAGAATAGTAAAAGAGGGGGTAGTGGATACGTACTTGTTTAATTTATTGCTTGAATATATTTCCGCTCTTGATAAAAAGCCGAAATTAAAAATTGAGCCTGAATTGTTTGCCTTATTTTTTATTTTTAAAATGCTTTCCCATCTGGGCTATCGCCCGGAGCTGTATTATTACATGGATGATAAGAAAAAAATAAAGCCGGGAAATAATTGTTTTAGTTTGGGAAAAGGCGGGTTAGTTAGCAACCAATGCGTAAAAGATAAATATAATTTGACAATTAGCGACGATAGCATTAAGATACTTAGACTTTGCCTTAAGGAAGATTTTTCCAAAATTATAAAATTAAAAATAAATTGTTCTTTAAACAATGAATTAATGAAAGTTATTAATAGTTATTATAAATTCCAGGATATCTAAAAAGGAGGATGAAATGGATAACGTAAAAGAGTTGGATTTGAGCTACATAGATTTAACAGCTCAAGATATTAAAGACATGGAAGAAGATCCGGATTTTGTTGAGGAATCATCCAAGGAGGAATTTGAGTCAGAATTAGTTTTTCAAACAGAAGAAAAGAAGTTAACTAAAGAGATAGTACAACCCCGGGAACAGGCCAAAAGCGTTGCGGACACAAAGGAGATATCAGAGGAATACGTAATTAAATGCGGAAGTTATACTAAGCGGGTTAAGCGTTATACATCAAAGGAATTAAAGCAATCAGTTGCCCTTTTTCAAAAAAGAGTGAAGTCAGACGTTGAGGTGTTTAAGCGGGTAAAAATAAAAGAGTTTGAATATCAGTTGGTGTCAATAAATATTAAAGATCTTTAAATAAGTATAATTATTGTTTAAAGCCGGCCAGAAGTATGAGCCGGCTTTGTTTTTAGCTAAAATAAGTAAAATATTTGACTAAGTTACTCACCTTACACACATTTCTCGCATTAATCCGCCCAGGGCCTACCCCAGGGCTATATTTTTAGATTAAAAAGCACCATAAATGGCGCTACATAAATAAAACGTTTAGGATAATAGCCTGCTTTAGCAGGCTTACAAGCATAATAAGCTAGCCCTGGGGTAGGCTCTTGGGCGGTGGGAAAGGATTATTTTGGTTTTATTTTTTTCTGTTTATTGTTATTTAAAAAATTGTTTTTAGAGACAATTGACCGGCCAATTTTTCTTTCTATTTGTTTTCTGGCGCTGCCTGCAACACTTCCGCGAACTCGGGCTTCGTCTTTTAGCCGCGGCACGCCTTTTTTATCTTTTTTGCGATGAATTTCTGTTGTGG
>JAUVLY010000109.1 GCA_030600505.1 Candidatus Falkowiibacteriota bacterium | reverse complement strand
ATTTTTTAAATAGTAAAATAATTATGGCCCCTAGAATTACCGCTAAAACTATATAGGTCCAGGGGGCGTAGAGTACGAAAAGAGAAGAAATTTTATAATAAGCTGCCTGCCAGATATTGGCTGGAGCAATAGTAAAATAAGTTTTTGTCGCCGCCGCTACGCCAATGGTTGTGCCTGGTCCGGCTTTTATGACCGGATGAGCTTCCAGATAGGCAAAATAATCGCCGGGTTTGGTTTTTAAAGGCAGAGACAGCGTTACGGCTACGCTCTGTGACTGGCTCGGTTCCAGCCTAAAAGAAGCAGGAGTAAAGCTAAACCATTCCTTTGCCGGCCTGAACTCCGGTTGATCCTGATGGTAGGTAACGGCCAGTTCATAATCTCCTGGCTCATTTCCGGTATTAATCACGCCGATTGAGGGAAAATTATAAATTCCGCCCGGCTTTAAAGGTTCGTCAATATTGATTTTGCCAAGGTTAACCCCAACTCCGACCCCGGCCAAAGCCATCAGAGGAAAGGCAAAAAAGATAATAAAGGCAAGAATAATAATTTTTTTCATGTATTTAAAATTAAAAATAAACTAGAGATCTATGGAGCAGTCGCTACAATAGTCACAATGGCGCTATATTGATCTGCCGAAGCGGTTACTGTGGGCATAGTGATGCGCAAATATAAATCCTGGGTATTGGCCACATTGTTTGCCAAATCGTAAAGGGTGTTAGCAGTTAAAAAAGTTTGCCAGGCAGCAGGGGTGCTGGTAGCAAATTCCCATTTAACCTGATTGTCACCATTACTTGAACCCAGTGACCAGGAATTGCCATTATCGGAAAAAACCGTACTTTTGACATCTAAATTCACAGGTCCTGTATCAACACTGATGGTTTGAACATCTCCGGAACTATCTGCCACTGCCTCTAAAGGCAAAACACCAAAAGCAACCGCGCCATCAGTGGTTAAAGTAATGGAAACTGTTGGAGCGGTGTCGGCCGACTGGTCAAAGAAATAATTTCCACTCCCGCTGTATGAATAAACCCTTAATTTGTAAGCACCGACAGTGCTGGGCCGGTAAGCAACCGTTTCGTGTCTGCCTGCGCTAATAGAGCGATCTAATTCAGTTACGCCGTCAGGCGCGTAAAGAAAAAGGTCAAAATCCGGATTTGTGCTAGTTATCCAATCCGGCATTATCAAAGTTACGGCAATCGGATAAGCTGTGTCAGCCACGTTAATATCATACCAATCTTCATCACCGGTGCCGGTTAAACTTCCGGTAAAATATTGGTGCTGAGGCGTAGCGATATTAGTGCCGGTATAGCCGCCCGCGCTTTTGATCGCCCCATAAGCGTCCAGCCGCCCGGCGCCATAATCAATGTCATCTCCGCTCGGACCCCAATCCAGGGCAGTATCCATAATTTTGTTTTTAATATCAAGCGGAGTCAAATCCGGGCCGGCTTGGAGCATCAAACCGGCTAAACCGGCCACAAAAGGAGAAGACATGCTTGTTCCGCTATGTTCAGCATATCCATTGCCTGTGCCTATCTCAGCCGCCATAATAAAAACACCGGGCGCGGAAATATCCGGCTTTATCCTTTCATCCGCGGTCGGTCCCCGGGAAGAAAAGCAAACTTGGTAATAACCATAACCCGGAGCATTGCCACAGCTAAAGCTAGCTGCCGAGCCGGTCTCAACATCAGCCATCGCGCCAACGGTAATGGCTTTGGCGGCAGCCGAGGGCGAACCAATAGTGTATTTTTCCGGCCCTCCATTGCCGGCCGAAACTACCGTTACTATTCCGGCATCTACTGCCTGATCTACTAACAAAGAAGTGGAATCAGTGCCGTCAGAAGAACCACCAGCCCCTACGCTCATATTTATTACATTAATGCCATAAGTGTCTTTATTGTCTATTACCCACTGGATGCCGGCATTAATATAACTCATATAACCGTTTCCGGTTGAGTCAAGAACTTTTATTCCCACCAGAGCCGCGCCCGGGGCCACTCCCTTGTAATCAGGATTGCCTTGTCCTTCACCGGCCACGATAGAAGAAACATGGGTTCCATGGCCTTCATCATCTAAAGCATTATTATCCTCTACCAGGCCATTTGGGCAGCAAGGGGTTCGGCACTTACCTGACGCATTAATTTCGGAACAACAGTAGCATTTTTGGCCGATGACTTTTCCATTGTCTAAATCTAAATGATTATAATCAATCCCGGTGTCAATGACTGCCACAACAATATCATCCTTAGAATAACCGGCGGAATCGTCTAAGTTTCCGTCTAGAGCAAAGTCGGTTTTTGCTTTCTCCGCGCCAAACCAATAATTAGCGGTATTTAAAAAAATTTTTGCTTCAGCGTCATGTTCTATTTGTTTAACAAAGGGAATTTTGGAAAGAGCAATGATCTGCCCTTTGTTTAAAGCAACGGCAATACCTGAAATACTGGGATATTGATATTTTAAAGAAAAATCACCAATTTTCCCCTTAGCTTTTTCCATTAAAGCATTAGAAAGAGTTTCTTCAAAAATAACAATGGCACTAAAAACACGCTCATCCGGCTGATCCTGTAAAAGTTCTTCCAAATTATCAAAAATTTTGTTTTTATCTTTATCCTCTATTTGGGGTAGTTTTTTTTCTATTGCCAAAGGTTTTGCCCCTTGAGCTGTTCCCTGAAAAATCAAACTCAGCCAGCCCAAACTAACCATCCCAAAGATGGCTATAAGCAATATTAAAATTTTAAATCTCTTGGTCATAAATATTTTTTCCAATGCCAAAAACTACCCTTATTTTACTTTATTAGAGTAGATAAAACAAGTCATAAAGACTCTTTAATTATATAATCTAATTATAATAACTAGGTTATTTATGATGATGCGATTGCTACAACAGTTACATCAACTGACTGCACAGTATAGACAGAGGTTATCGTAGGGGTGGTGATTTGTAAGTCAAATTCCTGGAAACCATCTGCATCTACCGCCGAAGC
>JAUVLY010000073.1 GCA_030600505.1 Candidatus Falkowiibacteriota bacterium | reverse complement strand
AGTAATAAAATAAAATTATAAATTCGTATGTGCCCCGCCTCGGCGGGGCTTTTTGCGCTAGCAAAAACAACATTAAACTTAAAATACACGCCCACTTTGGGCGATGTTTCACCCTTAAATTTTAGCAAATTTTTTAGTTTTTAGCAAGGGTGGTTTAAGGGTAAAATTTAAGAAAATTGTAAGTATCCACTGAACACCTGTCATTCTGATCCAGCCCCAGTTTGAAAAACTGGAGCTGGAGAAGAATCCCGTGGATACTAAAGCGAGATCCTTCACTTCGCTAACGCTTCGTTCAGGATGACAGTTGCTTACGTCGCTCAGAATGACAGAAATAATGGTGTTTTTGCACTTTTTCTGGTATTATATAAGCATGGTGAATTTACTAAAAGACAATTTATCAGACGGGAAAAAGGAGCAAAAAGAAAAAAAAGAGGCTTCTCAATTAAAGGCTCCGCGTACCTCACCTGAACCGACAAAAGACGAAACTAAGACCAAGGTTGACATTGGTAAATACAAGGATCCGGAGGGCCTAAGTGTTGGCAAGCTGGAAACCGGGCTTTGGTTTCTTAAACATCGCAAAAAATTTCTTTACGCTTTATACACGGTTTTGATCGGCATCAGTATCGTTTCCTGGTCTATTTTTATTTACTCTTTTGGCCATTATATATTAATCGGTATGGTAGAAGATTCTAAAATGTTGGATGGTTTAAGCAGGTTTAATCACGCGATTCCGATTATCCTTCAGCGCCAAAAAGCTCAGCCGTTTTTGGTCCAAGCTCCTGCTATTCTTAGTGGTAATGGTACAAAAACCGATTTTGTTACCAAAATAATTAATCCAAATTTGACGCATTGGGCGGAATTTAAATATATATATAGAAATAGTGACGGAGATATTATAGTGGAACATGAGAATTTTATTTTACCTAATGAATCAAAGCATCTTTTGTCTTTAGGCCACGAGGGGCTTGGCTCGAAGCCTGAATTAAGTTTTGAATTTAGTGACATATCCTGGGGCCGGGTGACGGCCCATGATTATCCGGATTGGGAGGCCTACTCGGCCGAGCATTTGAATATTGAGATTAGTGATAAAAAATTTACTCCGGCCGCAAGCACTATCCTCACTGAGACTCTCAGTTTAAATGAGGTTTCATTTACGGCTAAAAATTTAACCGCCTATAATTATTATGACGTTAATTTTATAATACTACTTTCGGATAATACGCGGATAATCAGCGTCAACCAGTATTTTTTGGAAAACTTTTTATCCGGTGAAAGCCGGGATATAACTTTAACTTGGCCCGGCCGTCTTGGCCGTGTCCGGCAGATCGATATCGCCCCGGAGGTGAACATTACTGACGAACATGTATTTATAAACCAAAGAGCAAGCTGGGAGGACTAGACAACAGAAAATAGAAAGCAGGGAAAACTATGTTACTCAAACAAATTCGTGGTCCTGTTATCTGTTTTCTATTTACTGTTTTCTATTAAAAATGTGGAGTAGAATAAGCCTAATAATTAAAAATTTTGATTGGATTCTTTTCGCAGCAGTAATGCTGTTGCTTTGTTTCGGGCTGGTAGAGATATATAGCATTGCCCTTAGCCAGGGGGCGGTAGATCTGCTCAATTTTAAAAAACAGCTTGGCTTTGTGGTTTTGGGTATAGTGGCTTTATTTATTTTTGCCGGCATAGACTATTTGAATTTGCGGAGTTACAGTAACTATATTTATATTGTCGGTATCCTTTTGCTTGTCGGGGTATTATTTTTCGGGGAAACTATCCGGAATACGCGCGGCTGGTACAGTTTGGGCCCTTTCACTTTGCAGCCGGTTGAATTTGCCAAAATAATATTAATCGTTTATCTGGCTCGGTATTATTCCAGTGTCTCTATTAAGATTAACCCGCTTAAGCATTTAATTATATCCGGCCTTGGTACCGGAATATTTGTCGCCCTGGTAATGCAGCAGCCTGACTTTGGCTCGGCCATGATTCTTTTTTTTGTTTGGGCAGTGCTTCTATTTTTAACCGGCATTAAGAAACGATATATTTTATCAATTTTTGCGATGATGATTATGATTATATTAGCAGGTTGGTTTTTCTTTTTCGCTGATTATCAGAAAGCCCGGATTATGACCTTTTTAAATCCGGAGACAAATTCTTTGGACCAGGGATATAACATTGAACAGGCAATGATCGCTGTCGGCTCTGGCCGATTGATCGGTCAGGGGATTGGTTTTGGCACGCAATCGCAGTTAAAATTTTTGCCTGAAGCGCAAAATGATTTTATTTTCGCGGTTATTGCCGAAGAATTGGGATTTCTTGGAGTTACTTTGGTAATTTTATTTTTTGCTGTATTCTTTTTTCGCTTAATTAAAGGTATAAGGTCCGCACCCAATGATTACGGGGTTTATTTCCTCCTGGGGGTGATAACCTTGATTTTTATTGAAATGTTTATTAATATTGGTATGAATATCGGAATACTACCGGTAGTTGGTATTTCCTTGCCATTTTTAAGCTATGGCGGTTCAGCCATTGTTTCCAGCTTAATTTTGGTCGGTATTGCCGAAAGTGTTATAATTAGATCTAAACTTAAATACTAAACCCCACGAATCAACGAATCAAGTACAAATTTACAAATAACAAATTTAATGTTACGTTGGAGCAAGGCCTCTGGCCTGCGACTTTCTGAGCGATAAAATTCGCGGGCCAGAGGCCCAGCTCAAACATTTTAAAAAATTATTCGTAAATTCGTGAAATGATTCGCTGATTCGCGGGAATAATAAATTTAATAAATAATAATTAAATAATGAGATGACTAAAAAATTAATTTTAAACGCAATTAAAAGGACAGATGATAATGGGCGGGCCGCTCAGATTCGCTTGAGTGAGCAAGTCCCAGCGGTTTTATATGGCAATAAAACCCAAAATGAACATCTGAAATTAAGTATTAATGACATTAATCAAGCTTACGCCGTTGCCGGCGAATCAAGCCTGATCGACCTTAGCGTTGACAAGGCCGAGACGATTAAAGTAATTATTAAAAATATTCAACGTGACGTAGTGAATGAAAAAATTATTCATGTGGATTTTTACCGCGTAGATATGAAAAAGCCGATTGACGTGGAGATACCGCTGGAGTTTATTGGCGACCCTAAAGCGGTGAAAGACCTGGGCGGAACCTTGATTAAAAGTCTTGAATCAATAAGCGCTAAATGTTTGCCGGGCGATTTACTTGAAAATATTGAAGTTGATATCAGTTCCCTGGATACATTCAACGATACTGTCAAAGTGTCAAATTTGAAAATTGACGAAAAAATCCAGGTAATGAACAACCCCGAAGACGCTGTGGCTAGTGTACTGGCACCGCGTTTAGTTGAAGAAGAAGAGGAAGAAGCCGCCGTGGAAGATGAAGAAGGGGCAAAGGAGGGTGATGATAAAGAAAAAGAAGAAGGTGCTGAAGAAGCTAAAGGTAAAGAAAAAGAGAAAAAAGACAAAAAAACTGATGGAAAATAAAGTTATTTTGCCTGACGGCAAAAGCCGCGCTACAAATGCGGCACATGCGAATAATAAGGAGCCAAATGGTATGAAGAATAATTACCTTTGGTTGTTTATTTCCGGTTTATTTTTCTCTCTCTCTCTTGCCCTGTCAGTTGGGGTTTATTTTGTTGTTTCTCAGCCAATTGAATTTTTTAATGACCCGCTAAAGTCTATAACAAAAAAATTTGGCCTGAGTGAAGAGCCTTTGATGGTTAGCAACTTAGTGCCTCGCCAACTTGACGGTGTAATGGTAGAACCGGGTGAGGAAAATTTATATCCAACAGCAGTAGTAATAGACAACCATTTTGAGGCCCGGCCGCCCTCAGGCCTTGCGCGCGCTAACTTTGTGATAGAAGCTTTGGTAGAAGGCGGAATTAGCCGTTATTTGGCCTTTTTTGCCAGTGTTGGGCAAGTTGATGAGATCGGCCCGGTTCGTTCGGCCCGGCCTTACTTTATTGATTGGGCCCGGGAATTTTCCGCCCTTTACACCCATGTTGGCGGCAGCCCTGAAGCTTTGGTAAAAATGAAAAAAGAAAATGTCCTTCATATTAATGAATTTTATAATGGTGACTATTTTTGGCGAGGCGAGCGCCACAGTGCGCCGCATAATGTTTACACCTCAAGTAAGAATTTACATAGTTTTTTAGAAAAAAAGGAATTGACCGAAGGGAAATATTTTGGCTGGGAGTTTAAGGACGATAAGAACATAAAATCACGGCCGGCTACGTCGACTATTACGATCGATCATTCCTCGGCCTATTACCGGGTACATTGGCAATATAATCGAAATGATAATGCTTATGAACGTTTTTTAGCGGGTGAGCCGCATCGAGACGCTGACGGTGAAACAGTAAAAGCCAAAAACGTAATTATCCAGCGAATTGTGAGCCGAGAAATAGATGAATTATTGCGCCTGGAAATGGACCATATCGGCACCGGCACGGCTACGGTTTGTTTGGACGGGGAATGCGCGGACGCCATTTG
>JAUVLY010000125.1 GCA_030600505.1 Candidatus Falkowiibacteriota bacterium | reverse complement strand
CACACTGTTTTTATTCAACTTCTACTAAATTAAAATATTACGTTTCTAAAAAATAAATATTTGTATACACATTTTTAGAAAGCAGACAACAGAAAGCAGGCTATAAATTACTCTGGACATTTATTCGCATTCTGTTTTCTGTTGTCTGTTTTCTATTTACTATAAATTCAATTCGTTGAGAAAATACTGTTCAAATATGCAGTCAATTATAAGCTTAAACCTATTATACCCGTTCTGCCACCCGCAACTTCGCGCTTCTCGCTCTTGGGTTTATTTTAATCTCTTCTTCACTTGGTTTTACTATTTTTTTTGTAATAATTTTAAGTGTTAGCTTGTGGTTACAAACACAGGCCGGAGCCTTTGGCGGGCAAATACAACCCTTAGATTCTCTTTTAAAAAATCTTTTCACTATCCTGTCCTCCAGGCTGTGGTAAGATACTACCGCGATCCTGCCTCTGGGTGACAAAATCTTAACAGCCGCGTCCAGGGCAGTGCTTAAACTACCCAGCTCGTCGTTAGTCGCGATTCTAAGCGCCTGGAAAGTTCGTGTTGCCGGATGAATCCTTCCGTGCCGGTAAGCCCCGGGCACAGCTTGCTTAATTATCTCAACTAATTCTTTAGTTGTTTTTATTTTTTTGTCTCTCCTACTGACGGCAATTTTTTTGGCGATCTGCCTGGCAAATCGCTCCTCCCCGTATTCTCTCAAAATCCTCTCTAATTCATATTCGCGTGAATTATTTATTATATATTCGGTAGTAATATCCGTGTTCATCCGTCCCTCATCAGTGTCTATCCGTGTATGAGCAAAGCTCATATTCAGCGGAGCATCCAATTGAAAAGAAAATCCCCGACTTGGGTTCGCGAGTTGAGCCGATGATAAACCAAGATCAAACACAATACCATAAAGAGCCTTGCCTTGTCCCTTTTTGAGGAATTCTTTATATATTTTATCGATGTTTTTAAAATTGTCATTATATAAACTAACATTTGCCAGCTTGGCGTTTGCTATTAATCTCGCAACCTGCTCAATCGCGGTTTTATCCAGGTCAATCCCCAGAACGTGGCCGTCTTTACCGACTGCGTCTGCCAGCGCCAAAGTATATCCGCCACCGCCTAGAGTGCCGTCGATAAAAACCTGCCCAGGCCGCGGCTCTAAATACTCCAAAACCTCCCTAAGCATTACTGGTGTATGTTGATAATCCATTGATTAGACAGCAGACCAAAGACCAAAGACCGCAAGAATTATAAAGTTTGATAGAATTATTCGCATTCTGCTGTCTGTTGTCTGTTGTCTGTTTACTAAAAATTTCTTTCAAAAATAAAATACTAAACTAAAAATAAACGTGTAAAAAACACGCTTATTTCTAAATTACAGTACTAGCGCTCGCGCCCTAGCTGTTAACACCTGCCTAAGCTCTCTCGTGCTTACCAATGGTGCTTTAATAATGCGGACCCTTACCGCTTTGTTATTTTGTTTTTGCTCGCCCTGACAATCGATTTTTTTTGTCATTTTTTTTATTTTTATTTGCACCGCAGCTGCCCCTAAGCTAAGTGCATTATTTTGGTTTTAATTGGCGGCATTTGCCTCAGCCATCCAGGATTGAATCAACACTGTGTCATAATCAGCCCTTGAATACCAAGCCTGGAACAAAACCGAGACACAAAGAAGCAATATAAAAATCATGATGGCCTTTTTCATTTTATTTTTGTTTTAATATTATTTTTTTCAATCGTAAATCACTAGACTCCCAATTCCCCTAAAGACTCTGCAATCTTATTTGATTCTTTTTCCGTACCTTGTTTATATTTATCCCAGACCTCACTATCCCATATTTCCAGCCGGTCATAGAGCCCGGCAATAACCGCTTTTTTTCCTATTTTGGCAAAATCGCGCAAATAATCCGGCAAATTAATCCGGCCTTGTGAATCAAAGTCCACATCCATGGCTCCGGCCAGCATTAAACGGGAAAAGGCCCGTGCCTTGGCTTGGCTGATCGGCAAATCGGAAAGTTTTTTAGCAATCTTTTCCCAGGCCGCGCGAGGATAAATAAACAAACAATTGTCCAAGCCGCGGGTTACTACCGCCCCTTTTTTAAGCTGCGCCCTAAATTTAGCCGGTATTGCTAACCGCCCTTTAGTATCAATATTATGTTGAAATTCCCCGATGAACATTTTATAGACGACAGACGACAGTAAACAGACGACAGAAATAAATAAACTATACTTTTTCTGTTTACTGCTTACTGTTTACTGATAACAACCACAAACGCAGATACTGTATAAGTATCTGCGCATGGGGTATTCTTTTTTTCTATTGTTTAACAGCTAGGCACGACAAGCATGGCTATTACCCGGTCTTAACTAAGACTCAAGAGGAGGCTGATCAGTTGCTTGCGCGACGATCAGACCCCTTCTTCGCCTTAATTGTAAACGATTTCGTTGCCTCCGAAGAGGCTCTTTTAGCATCCCCATGCTAATTTTTTGTTTTTTTTCTTTGACTAGCGCGAAATATCTTGGCTAATCTTAATTTTTTTGTTTGTTTTTGTTTACAAT
>JAUVLY010000044.1 GCA_030600505.1 Candidatus Falkowiibacteriota bacterium | reverse complement strand
CTGGCAGACAATTAAGCTAACTACCTCCCGCGCCGGCCGGACGCTTATGGTTAATCCGGAGAAACCAACGACAATGTATATGGGGGTAAGGGCCTTGCCGAAGAAGTGATAAGATAGCAGAAAATAGATAGCAGAAAATAGATAGCAGAAAACAGAAATCAGATATATAGAAAATAGAATGCGAATCTCAGACTGCTTTCTGCTTTCTGTTATCTGTTTTCTAAAAACGTTTAAAGATCAGAGTATTTTATAATTAATAATTAGTTGTAATAAAATAATTATATGAATACCTACATCCAAGCCAAACAAGACGATTTCCAAAAAGCAACAGATTTTTTCATTAAAGAGATCGTCGGCATTAGAACCGGCCGGGCCAACCCTAATATTCTTGAAGGTGTGCAGGTGGACGCTTATGGCGCCAAGACCCCGATTCAGGGGGTAGCCACCATCAATGTCCCGGACGGACAGTCTGTTTTAGTCGCCCCTTGGGACAAGAATGTCATTAAAGAGATCGAAAAAGCGATTGTGGACGCGGATTTGGGTGTGGGGGTAGTAAACGAAGGTGATAAGATTCGTTTAACCGTACCCAAAATGACCGAAGAGAACCGGAAAGAATTGGTAAAAAAGCTGAATGAAAAAATGGAAACAGTGCGGGTTTCCATTAGACAGATCAGGGATGACATTAAAACCGCCATTGAAGCGGCCGAAAAAGACAAGCAAATTACCGAAGATGATAAGTTTCGCTTTATTAAGGAGCTGGACGAAGAGACGGCTAAGCAAAACGAAGAGCTTAAAAATTTGCGGGATAAAAAAGAAGAGGATATAATGACAATATAATAGCTTTGTCATTCTGAGCCGTAGGCGAAGAATCCCGTGGATATAATCACGAGATCCTTCATAGCTTCGCTATTCAGGATGACATAATTAGTTAAATTATTAGAAAAAATTAATTTATGTTTTTAACTTTAATCATCTTTATACTTGTTTTGTCGCTCTTGGTGTTTGTCCATGAGTTGGGGCATTTTTTAAGTGCCAGGAAATTCGGCTTACGCCCGGAAGAGTTTGGTTTTGGTTTTCCACCCCGTGCCTGGGGGATTTATAAGGCCAAGGACGGGACCTGGAAAACAGTTAAGGGTAAGAAAAAGGTGGAGGACGCGGTAGACACGATCTATTCCGTTAATTGGCTGTCTCTGGGGGGCTTTGTTAAACTGGGCGAAGATGATGCCGATATCGGCCCGGAAGCAAACCATTTCCATAATAAGCCGATTTGGCAGAGGCTGATCATGCTGCTCGCTGGCGTAACCATGAATGTCGTCTTGGCCGCGGTCTTGATCACCTTTGGCTTTATGATCGGCTTGCCGCAAGTAACCGAGGGACTGCACCCAAGCGCCCGTATCAGCGAGCAAAAGATCCAGGTAGTGAGCGTGTTGGATGATACTCCGGCTCAGGAAGCGGAGTTGAAAGTTGGTGACGCGATCATAAGCATTAATAATGAAACTTTAAAAAATAGCGAGCACCTGCAGGCCTTAACCGCCGCTAATACCGGCCAGGAATTAATTTATGTTATTAAAAGGGCTGACGTAGTATTTGAGAAACAAATTACGCCAATAACAATTAAAGAAACCGGTTCCGGCGGCATTGGCATTGGCATAGTGGACACCGGGCTGGTCAAATATCCGATTCATATCGCTGTTTGGGAAGGTATTAAAACTACCGGTATAACTTTAATTGCTATCCTCCTGGCTTTCTTTGAGCTTTTTAAAGCTATGTTTGGCGCCTCTACCTTAAATGCCGAAATCGCCGGTCCGGTCGGTATTGCGGTTATTACCGGCCAGGTCGCGCGCATGGGTTTTGTCTATATATTGCAGTTCACAGCTATACTTTCAATTAATTTAGCGATAATTAATGCCCTACCTTTTCCGGCCTTGGACGGCGGTAGGGTTTTATTTTTAATAATTGAAAAAATTAAGGGCTCGCCGGTTAAGCGCGAGATTGAAGGCACAATACACTATATCGGCTTTGCCCTCTTAATGCTTTTGATTCTGGTGGTAACATTTAAGGACCTGGCCCGCTTTGGCGATTCTTTTAAGGCGCTTTGGCAGGCGATTGTAGGGTGACCTCTCCCCCAGCCCCTCTCCTAGACAGGAGAGGGGAGTATAAGAAAATTAATAATAGAATTCAATATGCAAATTAACATTAAGTCAACTAAAATAGAATTAACTGACGAGATCAGAACCTATATCCAGACCAAGATGGATATGCTGGATAAATATTTAGGTTCAATTACGGCTACTAATTGCGATGTGGAAATCGCCATGGCCGTCGGCAATCAGAGCAAAGGCAAGATTTTTCGTTGTGAGGTTAACTTATCTGTGCCGGGTGAGCTTCTGCGTGTAGAAAAAACCGAAAAAGAGCTTTTTAAAGCTATTGATAAGGTTAAAGACCATTTAGCCCGCTCTATTAGACGCTATAAGCAGAAACGGATAGATAAGAAGCGGCGTTAATTTAAAAAAACTATGGAAAATATTAAAGATATTAAAGAAAAATTAATACCAATTTTAGAACAAAACGATGTGAAAAAATCATCACTTTTTGGCTCGGTTGCGCGCGGTGAAGAGAATAAAGATAGTGACATTGATATTATAGTAGAATTTAAAAAAGATAAATCGTTATTTGATTTAGTCAGAATGGAAAGGCAGATAAAAAAAGCATTGGGCAGGAAGGTTGATTTATTAACTCCTAAATCTATTCATCCCTTACTGCTTGATTATATTATGAAAGATCAAGTGCAAATTTATGGATAAAGATCCAATTATTTTTATTAAGCATATCCTGGAGTGAATTTTATTGATTTATTACTAATTTTATACTATACTAAATATGCTAAATAAATATTACGCGCTTTTTTAAAGGCGTGTTTTTAAATAGGGAATGTAATTACATATGTAATTACATAGAAAAATATGAGTTTTTTGAATAACATGTTCGGTGATCCCAATGAAAGAACCCTTAAGGAATTAAGGTTGCTTGTTGATGAGATAAATAAACTGGAAGAGGGGATGAAAAAGCTTAAAGATGAGGAAATAAAGGCGAAGACCGAGGAATTTAAGAAACGACTTGGATTAGAAAACGATGATGCTAAATCCACGGGATCCTTCGTCGCAAAAGCTCCTCAGGATGACACAGACAAAAAACTGGATGAGTTATTGCCGGAGGCGTTTGCTTTGGTTCGGGAGGCGGCGAAAAGAGTTTTGGGGCAGCGCCATTATGACGTCCAGCTGATCGGCGGCATGGTGTTGCACCAAGGTAAAATTGGTGAAATGAAGACCGGGGAAGGCAAAACATTGGTCGCGACTTTACCACTCTATTTAAACGCGCTTGCCGGTAAAGGCGCCCATTTGATCACGGTTAACGACTATCTGGCCCAAATCGGTGCCGGCTGGATGGCCCCGGTTTATCATTTTCTGGGTCTTAGCACCGGCGTAATAATCCATGAAACCGGTTTGGTGTATGACCCGGAATACACGGATGATTCACAGTATGATGAGCGTTTAAAACATTTTAAGCCGGTTGAACGAGGTGAAGCATATCGGGCAGATATTACCTATGGCACTAATAATGAATTCGGCTTTGATTATTTACGCGATAATATGGTGCAGAATCTGGAGCAAATGGCTCAGCGCGACCTTCACTACGCGATCGTTGATGAGATTGATTCAATTTTAATTGACGAAGCCAGAACGCCTTTGATCATTTCCGCTCCGGCTGAAGAATCAACCGACAAATATAATCAATTCGCCCAATTGGTAAAGCGCCTTAAAGAAAATAAATCTTCAAGCCCTACGTCAGATTCCAAATTGATAAATTTAGGGCAGGCAGACCAGGAACAGCCGGATAATGGGGATTATAATGTGGATGAGAAGATGAAAGCCGCTACGCTGACAGATTCCGGCATCCAAAAAATGGAAAAATGGCTGGGCGTGGAAAATATTTATACTGAGCGCGGGATTAGGGAAGTGCATCATATTGAGCAAGCGCTTAAGGCTCATGCCCTCTTTAAGCTGGACCGGGATTATGTAGTGAAAGATGGCGAAGTAATAATCGTGGACGAATTTACCGGCCGGTTAATGCATGGCCGCCGTTATTCCGAGGGTCTGCACCAGGCGATCGAGGCTAAGGAGGGCGCGACGATTCAACGTGAATCCCAGACATTGGCCACGATTACGTTCCAGAATTTTTTCCGCATGTACGAGAAGCTGTCCGGCATGACCGGTACGGCCGTGACAGAGGCGGAAGAGTTTGCTAAGATTTATTCTCTGGAAACCGTGATTGTTCCTACGCACCGGGACCTTGTCAGAAAAGATAATAATGATTTAATTTATCAAACTGAGCAGGGTAAGTATAAGGCAGTGATTGAAGAAGTTAAAAAGCGCAGCCTTGGGGGCCAACCGGTATTGGTCGGGACAATATCAATTGAAAAGAATGAGATGTTGCTTAATATGATGGAGCGTTCCGGCCTTAAGCCCCAGATACTTAATGCCAAGAATCACTTGAAAGAAGCGCGGATAATTTCCGACGCCGGCAAACCGGGCGCTATTACTATTGCAACCAATATGGCCGGGCGCGGGGTGGATATTATGCTTGGCGGTAATGAGCCTCCCTTTGCCAAGGCTACGGAGGGCAGGCCCCCCAAAGAAAGCGGGGAGCATATAGAGTGGAGGAGAGAACATGAGAAGGTAATTGCCAGTGGTGGGCTATTTATGATCGGCACCGAACGCCACGAAGCCAGGCGGATCGATAACCAGCTGCGCGGCCGGGCCGGCCGGCAAGGGGACGCGGGCGAGAGCCGATTTTATGTCTCCATGGATGATGATCTAATGCGGATATTTGGCGGGGACAGGATGAAAAATATAATGACCACCCTTAAAGTTCCGGAGGATATGCCGATCGAGAATAAATTTATTTCCAAATCAATTGAAACCGCCCAGACCAAAGTGGAAGGCAATAACTTTGATATTCGCAAACATTTGGTGGAATATGACGATGTGATCAATAAACACAGGGAGGCAATATATGGGAAAAGGAAGCAGATTTTAAAGATAGCTGATGAGATAGCAGAAAACAGAAAACAGAAAATAGAAAACAGAAAACAGAAAATAGAAAATAGAAAACAGAAAATAGAAAACAGAAAACAGAAAACAGAAAATAGCACTGTCATCCTGAATAGCGAAGCTATGAAGGATCTCGATGAAAAAGCAGAGTCTGAGGCACAGCGGGATTCTTCGCCTACGGCTCAGAATGACAGAAAATTATTATCTGATATTATTCTTCAAGATGTTGAAAATGAGATTGAGCAAGTGGTGAGCTTTCATACGGCTGCGGAACAGGCTGCGTATTGGAATTTGGGAGAAATATACCAAGTTTGCTCCACTATATTTCCGGTTAACGAGAGACTGCAAACCGATTTAAATGAATTTACCAAGAATGATAATCATAAACTGGACAAAGCCATGGCTAGAACCGCCATTATTGAGCATTTAAATTCACTGGCTCAGAAAAAGTATAGAGAAATCGAAGATAAAGCCAAGGAAATGAATGTGAATTGGCTGGAGTTGGAAAAAGCGGTTTTGCTTCGCTCAATTGATACGCTTTGGATAGAGCATTTGGAGGCAATGTCCAGTGTGCGGCAGGGGATCGGCTTGCGCGGTTATGGCCAGCGTGATCCGTTGGTTGAATATAAGAAAGAAGCTTACCGGCTTTTTAATGAGCTTAATAGTTTTATCCAAAAAGAAGTAGTGTACTCAATATTTAAAGTCGGCGCTATCCAGACTGCTGAAAAGAGCATGTTTAGCGCCCCGAGCATTTCGGATCGGGCGCAGAATTTTAGCGCCCCGGCTAAAGTAATGAATGACAAAACCGCTTCGTTTTCCGGTTTTAAACAGGCCGGTAATGCTAGCCCTATGACTGCGGAAGCTAAAAGCCGGGAAGAAACCGGAGACAAGGTCCGGGAGAAAGCCAAAGACGCGGCCGGGCAAAAGATTGGCAGAAACGACCCATGTCCATGTGGAAGCGGAAAGAAATATAAAAAGTGTTGCGGGAAGTAATTGTTTTCCCTAACCCTTGATATTTTTCCAATTTTACTTTAAACTATAATAGTAATACTAAAAAGCCCAGACTTTGGGTTTTATTTTATCTAAAGTTAGCAGGTAAAGATGTGTTAATATTCTGTTTTCTGCTTTCTATTTTCTAATAACATGCCTGACAATATTCTAAGTAAAATATTCAAGCCAAGCGCCAGAGGACGAATCTGGCAGGTTTTTGCGTTGATAATTTTATTGGTATTTATTGGCGGGCTTATAAATTTTGGCGCCTATTATAATCAGGGAGCTGATTGGCTCAGTGAAAAGACCGGCGATTCTATTAATTTGCCCAAGGCCAAGGAAATTGTTTTTCATTTGGGATTGGATCTAATCGGCGGCACCCATTTGGTGTATCGCGCTGATATGAAAGAGATCCCGGTTGGCGACCAAGCCGCGGCTCTGGAAGGAGTGCGCGATGTCATTGAAAGGCGGGTTAACGTATTTGGCGTAAGTGAGCCAATTGTTCAGACCAGTTATTCCGGCAGTGAGCCAAGGGTAATAGTTGAGCTGGCCGGAGTGAGTGATGTTAATGAGGCGATCAAAATGATCGGCGAGACCCCTTTACTGGAATTTAAGGAGCAGGAGTCGGAAGTGCGTGATTTAAGTGCGGAAGAAAAAGCCCAGATGGATGAATTTAACGCTGATGCCGAAACCAGGGCCGAAGAGGTTTTGGGGAAATTACTTTCCGGCGGTGACTTTGCCGCCCTGGCTAAAGAATACAGCCAGGATCCGGACACTAAGGATAAGGGTGGCGATATGGGCTGGCTGACCGAGAAAAGCAGCCCGGAAATAATTATTTATGTTAAAGATTTGGCTAAAGGAGAAATTACACCAGACCTGATTAAAACCAGCCTGGGTTATG
>JAUVLY010000045.1 GCA_030600505.1 Candidatus Falkowiibacteriota bacterium | reverse complement strand
TTGGACCACTGAGTCAATGGTGCCTTTTATCTCTCAGCTCGAGTTTGTAGCGCCCGTCACCGAGGACGGGAGTATAGTATTTAGTAAAGATAACCCTTCAGGCCTTAAGCATTTGGATGAGCGTTTTAGTATTCCTATCCGTTTTCGCGCTACTATAAAAGGCGCAGGCGAGCCATGTAGCAAAGATTCTGAGTGCCAGACTCCGGCAGAATTTATGATCCGTTCCAGTTGTCCGTATGAATCTAGGTGTATAAATGATAAATGTACGGTTATTTGCCCGCATTTTTAAAGTAAAAATAGCTAAAATTAGATATTTTATTTTTCTTGTATTTTCTTGATTTTTACTACCAGTATGGTATAATTATCCACAGATATGGTTAAAACACTACAAACAACCTATTTCTACTTTACGTTTGCCCTCTTTGGGAGATTGGTTTATTGTGGTGTTTTAACTGAAAATTAAGTTTAACACCATTAGGGAAAACTAAACCGGCCTCCTTTATTAGGAGGCCGGTTTTAGTTCAATTTATTTCGAGTATTTGACAAATTATTTATATCTGGTAATATACGACAACTAAGTATATGAATTTAAATCACAAAAACAACTGGTATTTCTATTTCTACGGTTTTTTTACGAAGCCGGGTTTTTGTGGTTGTAAGACGAATTAATCAATAGATTATATATACAACAAACATAAAGATCCGGCTTCATAAGAAGGCCGGTTTTTTCGTTATTTCGCTTCGCGAAAGCCCCACTACAAATAGGGCACATGCAAATAAAAATATTAAAAAAGGAGGTGGTTCTTTAAAAAAATAAAAAATTTTGGATTGAAGATAGTAAATAATCAAGCCGGGATATTGGCATAAACCCAAGAAAGGAGACAGGTATGGCCCAAAAAAGAGCAAAAAATGACTCGGAGGCTGGTTTTGTAAGCTGTTGTAATCGAATATCAAAAGAAGTGGCAAAAGCTCGACCAAACGAAAAAGGAATTGCCGAATTAGAAAAGGCAAAAAATCGAAACGCTTACCTTGGAAATATTGTGCGAGATACAAAAAGAAGCAAAGCAAATTTTGCGGATGTAGGCAGGTAATCAAAAAAAGGAGGAAATGACAATGACAGAGATAGAGAAGAAGAAAGATGAGAAGAACAGAAAACTGTTACAGAGGTTATTAACCGGTAAGAACAATTGGGGACAAAAGAAAAAAGCCAAATAGGCGTAGGAAAATTTTTGGGGTAGCAGGTTTATTAAAAAATAAATCTGCCACCCCACCCTCTCACAATTATTAAATTTATATATGCAAAATAAAATAATTATAAAACAAAATAAATATTATTATTACGGCTACAAAAGGCCGGTTCTTTACTTTGCGTAAAATAATTACGTGAGCGAAGAATGAACCGGTCTTGAATAAACAAGCCGGTTTTTTTATTAATCATTTAGCAAACAAGGAGGGTATTATGAAAGGTCAGGTTAAAGAAGGTTTAACTACTGAAGAAAGTTTAGAGGCGGCATGCCGTTGTCTGTGTAACTGTGACGCTTGCAGTAAGTCTGTAGCTGAGGAAGCTAAAAAGTCCGGGAAATAATCCGGACAAATTAAACAGGGGATGGATAAAAAAATTTGTCTCCTGTTTTTTCTTTGCTTTGTTTTTGTTCAATTAAGCAATTTGTGTTATAATATATTTATGACAAGTGCCATATTTATTGACATAAGTTTAGTGCTGGCAATTGCGATTGGCATTGCTTTTATAATTCAGCTGCTTAGGCAGCCGCTTATAATTGCCTACATATTAACCGGCATTCTGGCCGGTCCTTTGCTTTTGAATTTGATTAATTCCAGCCAGCAGTCTTTTGATATCTTTGCCAAATTTGGCGTGATCCTGCTTTTATTCTTAGTTGGCTTGTCCTTGAATATTGATTATCTGCGGCGCATCGGTAAAGTAGCGGCCGTGACCGGAATCGGGCAAGCGATTTTTACCTCGTTTTTTGGTGTAGTTATTTTACTCGCCCTGGGGTTTAATTTTATTACCGCCGCGTATTTGGCGATATCAATAACCTTTTCCAGCACTATTATTATCATGAAGCTGCTTTCCGATAAGCGGGAGCAACGCTCGGTATATGGCCGTTATACGATCGGCCTAATGTTGGTGCAGGATATGATCGCGATCGCTCTTTTGATACTGCTTCCTTCGGTCGGGGCTGGTGCTTCACTTGCCACTTCCTTATTGATGCTTTTTGTAAAAGTAATTGTTTTGGTTTCTTTGGTATATTTTTTGTCGCGCGTGGTTTTGCCGGTTCTTCTGGAAAAGGTCGCGGGGTCAAGCGAATTTTTGCTTATTTTTACCCTGGCTTGGTGTTTTGCCATTTCCGGCTTAGCCGAGTGGGTGGGCATATCTTTGGAAGTTGGCGCGATCATTGCCGGCCTGTCACTTGGCTCATCAGTGTATCGGACCGAGATCAGCAGCCGCATCAAGCCGATCCGGGATTTTTTTATTGCCCTCTTTTTTATTATCCTGGGCTCAGAGATGAGCGTAGATAATTTCTCCGCGTCCATAGTCCCTAGCATAATTTTGTCTTTGTTTGTCTTGGTTGGCAATCCTTTGATTTTGTTTACCTTGTACCGGATGATGAAGTTCACCCGTAAGACCAGCTTTTTAGCTGGTTTAACCGCAGCCCAGGTTAGTGAATTTGGTTTTGTATTTTTGTTTATCGCCGCCGGTTTAGGCTATGTGAGTGATAGTATTTTATCTATTTTTACGATTGTTGCCTTGATCACTATTTTTGTTTCCTCTTATTTGATCACTTATAATAAAGAAATATATAAATTTATCCGTCCGCTGTTTAGGCTCTTTGGCCCGGATAAGCATAAAGGCAGAAAGGAAGAGTTTGAAGCATATGATGTTTTGATTTTTGGCTATCATCGCTTGGGCTGGAAGATCTGCGAGGCCTTAAAGGAAATGAATATTAGTTTCGCGGTCGTGGACTTTGACCCAATGGCAATAAAAAAGTTAACCGCTCGTCAGATCCCATATTTTTTTGGCGATGTTACTGAGGTCGATTTTCTTTGTGAATTGCCTTTGGACCAGACCAAGATGATCATTTCAACTCTGCCGCGGGCCGATGACCAGCTTACTTTGATCAAGCATATTCGCATGACCAATAAAAAAACCTTATTGATCGCCAACCTTTCCCATTCCCAGTTTTTGGATAAGCTCTACCAGGCCGGAGCGGATTATATAATGATGCCGCACCTTCTTTCCGGCCAATGGATGGGCAACCTGCTCAAGAATAAGAGCTGGAGCCGGGCGACTTTTAAAAAGCTTACCAAAAAGCAAAGAGAAGAATTAAAGCTTAGATTTACTTTGGGAGAGCAGGCAGGTAAGTGCGAGTAGGCGGGCTGCTATATATTCTAATTAATTATCACCTGAAACCATCTCCGCAGCCTTAATGATAGGGTAAGCGGTCGGAGGAGCAGTGATTAAAGGATGTGTCGCGATTTGCAAATTAGTTAATTCTCGCGCCGTCATTTTTTGTTGGACAGCCACCGCGATTATATTTATCATCTCGGCCATGTTTTCCGGACCAGCAACTTGTCCTCCCAATAATATTTTAGACGATTTTTCAAAAATAAGTTTTACTTTAATTATTTCAGTATTTGGCAAAGTTCCGGGATGATGATTAGGCGCCTCCGCTGTTCCTATTGTTGTTTTTAAAGCTCACTTTTTTATTATTTGTTTCAATTTTTATTGCCTTGCCAATCACTAAATCAATTTTATTTGACTCATACGCCTTATCCGGCATTAAATTTTTTTCCACGGCCGACAATTTGTTAAAAATATAAGGCAGTCCGCAGGGGACAACGCATTTTTTAGTTTCTCTGGCCAGAATAATTTTTTTGTCAGGATTATTTTTTTTTCGCTGTTACAGCGGCAATCAATCCCGCCGGTCCTCCACCAACTATTAAAATGTCAGTTTTTTCCATAGTAGTTTTTGTTAGCTGTTAGTAAATTATTTTTTGTTGATATGTTTATAAAACATAAAATGAATGTCTAAAATTTTTAAAAAGTCAGCTATAGTTAACTTTTAATATTATGATAGCATGATATTTTGTAATATATAAGAAAACGCCGATTAGACAAAAATGGGTAAAATATTGTAAAATATAAGTATAGCAATAAACAGTTTCTTAGAATAATGAAAATATCTTTAAAGTTATCCGACAGGATACTATTAATAATTATATTTTTTGCCACAATTTTTGTGTTAATAAGTTTTTTTGTTATCCGTGGCTCATTAATGCATATTTTAATACTCGGCGGTTTAATTTATGTTATATCGTTTTTAATGACTTATTTTATTAGCCGGTTTTTTTCCCAGCGGATCGTTAAATTAAATTTCAAAGTCCAGGAAATGGCGGCCGGTAATTTGTCCAAACGGATAAAGGCGCTTAGAAATGATGAAATTGGGCAATTAACCAATTCCCTTAATGAATTGATGGGGCGGCTGCAAACCGGAGTGGCCCAGGACGTTTCCAAGCACCACGAACTGGCCAAAGCCAAAACCGATTTTGTAGCCATTGCTTCCCATCAACTGCGCACTCCCTTATCAATTATAAAATGGTATGTTGACTATCTGGTAGCCGGAGATGCCGGTGATATTAATAAAGAGCAGGAAAAATATTTGAAAGAAGTCTACAAAAGCAATGAACGGCTGATTGAATTGGTGAACGCTCTTTTGGATGTATCGCGGATCGATGTTGGCACGTTTTCTATAGAGCCGGAGCCGACCGATATAATTGAGCGGGCCGAGGCGGCTCTGGAGAAATTCATGCCCGAGATAAAAGCCAAGGAGATCCATTTGATCAAAGAGTATGGCCAATTCCCTTTACTTGAGCTGGACCCACGGTTGATAAAAATGGTGTTTCATAACATTCTCTCCAATTCCGTTAAGTATACTCCGCGTAAAGGGACAATAAAGATCGGTATTAAGAAGACAGAACGTGATATTTATATAAAAATTTCCGACACCGGTTGCGGCATTCCCCGGGAGGAGCAGCCCAAAATGTTTACTAAGCTGTTTCGGGGGTTTAACGCGAAGAAGATTGAATCGGTCGGTACCGGCCTGGGGCTTTATATCGTTAAGGCAATTATCGAAAAGTCCGGCGGTAAGATCTGGTTTCACTCGCCGTCTTTGGAATTGCTTCTTGACGCGGGCAAAAAGGACTCTGATATCCCGCTGGATAAACGTAATCGCGGGACGACAATCAATATTACCATCCCCCTTAAGGGAATGCGCAAAAAACCAGGAAGTAAAAAATTAAATAGTTCTGAATATTAATTCCCCACAAATCAACAAATTTTTTTCACAAATACAACAAATATACCTTTTGCTGTTTAAAACAGATTTTCGTTTTTAACCAAATTAATGTTTATTTGTATTATTTGTTGTTAAATTCGTTGATTTGTGGGAGAAAAAATTATAAATTATAAATTAAAATATATTCATATGGCACAAAAAACAATTCTCATTGCCGAAGACGAGATCGCGATGGTTGAGGCTCTTAGTAAAAAATTTGAAAAAGAGGGCTTTAAGGTCATTGAAGCCAATGACGGTGAGGAGGGCTTAAGGATTGCTCTTGAGCTTAAGCCGGACATATTGATGCTGGATATTATAATGCCCAAAATGGACGGGATGGAGTTATTAAAAAAAATCCGTGAAGACGACAAATGGGGGGCCAGCGTTCCGATCATTATGTTGACTAATCTGAGTGATGCTGATAATGTCAGTGAAGCAGCCAAGTTCCAGGTCTACGATTTTTTGGTTAAGACCGATTGGCGTTTGGATGACGTGGTTAACCTGGTTAAACAGAAATTGAATTTGTAATAATAAATTTATGGTATTTGACCCGGATAAAGCAGGGTTTAGTTTTATAAAAATTATTGCCATGCAATGCGTGATGCTTGGCGCGGTTTTATTTTTCCTAATATTGTTATAGGTATTATGAAAGTGAGCAGGATAATCGTTGGCCCAATTGAAACAAACTGTTATTTAGTGAGCTCCCTTGAGGAGCTTATTTGTATTGACCCGGGTGACAACAGCGGGCAAATAATTGAGGCGGCTAAAAAGCTGGGCGGGAAGTTAAAGTATATTATTTTAACCCATTATCATTATGACCACGTGGACGCGGCTAAGCAAGTGAAGCTAGCGTTGGGCGGCAAAATTATAATCCATAAAAACGAAAAGCCTTATTTAAATTTTCAGCCGGATGAATTTACAAAGGAGGGAGACAGTATTAAATTTGGCAATGAGGAGTTGGAAATATTACTTACGCCGGGACATAGCGCCGGCAGTATTTCGCTTCTTGGTAAAAAGGAAATATTTACCGGTGATACTTTATTCAAAGACGGAATTGGCCGGACTGATTTGCCGGGTGGCGACGAAGCTACTATGCAGGATTCATTAGAGAAGCTTAAGAAAATAATAAAGCCGGGGATGATGGTTTATCCGGGGCATGGGGAAATATTTAAAACGTGATTTCAGTATTGTCATATTAATATTTTTAAATATTATATTAATTATTAATAGTTTTAACGCGGATTTAACGCTGATTACTACGCGGATGTTACGCTGATAATTATTTTGTCTGTATGAAAAAATTAATAGCAATAAAAATATTTGGTCAAGTTCAGGGAGTGTGTTTTCGTGAGAACACCAAGAGGAAAGTCGAGGAATTAGGCTTGACTGGTTTTGTGCGCAACGAAAGTGATGGCACGGTTTACGTTGAAGCAGAGGGAGAGGAGGCAGATTTAAAGAAGCTGACAGAGTGGTGCCACGTGGGGC
>JAUVLY010000136.1 GCA_030600505.1 Candidatus Falkowiibacteriota bacterium | reverse complement strand
TTAATAAAAACTATATATTAACTAAAATTAGCCCTATCAAAAAAAATAATCCCCACCCTGTTTGGGGTGAGGTAAAATATGGGTATAAATAATTCTCCTTTCATGCTTATTAACCCACAGAATTACTAGTTTTTTCAACAGTTCATCCACATGTGCCCACAAATATACAAATCTTATTCACAAATACAACAAATAATTATTATTTTAAATAAATATTCGTTATATTTGTTGTTAAATTTGTTGATTTGTGGGAAAAATTATACTATTAGTTGATTTTAGATTTTCCTTGTGTAATATTAGGCTTTTTATTATATTTCGGCCTAACCAAGCTAAATTTATTACTAATTTCTTCACTTTTTCCTTTTAAATTCGTTACCGGAATGTTAAGCGCATAACCCAGCGCGTTAGCGGTAGCAATCCCGATCCGAAGCGCGGAAAAGCTCTTTCCTTTGTCATTTACCTTAATATTCTTAATGTCAGTTAATTTAAAATTATTGTTTTTCAATAATTTATCAATACTAGGAAGCAATTTTTCCGCTTGCTCATATTTCGCCCTAAATTCTTTTTTTTCTATCACCTTACCCTTATCAGCCACAGAAACAACAACCCTTTCCTGATCCGGCGTATTTATAATCAATTCCATATTTATTATTAATATTATTATTTGATTTTAACATAAATTTTCTAGTCGGCAAAATCAGCAAATAAAAAAGCCAGACAACAGAGCCCAGCTCCTTAATTTTTTATTTTCTTATTTATCTTTTTATTCTTACTTATCTTATTTTCTTATTTACTTTATTTCATCAGACAATAAATAACTATCCATATGCACCTGATTCACGACAGCTACCTCATGCGGATTATATCCCTCACGGTTAAACACTATCTGGCTAATCGCATGCCGGACACTATTTTTCAGGTAATAAACCTGAGGATTATCCGCGGTCTTAATAAACTTTATTTCCGGATATGAAACTACATCTTGTTCAGTAACAGTAATAACATTACCCCAATAGTTTGAGGGGTAAGAAACAAACACAGTCGGTGAATTAAGGGCTATTTTTAGCCATTTATTCTCTGGTTTCTGAAAAAGGAAATATATCGTTGATTTGTCCGGGCTTTTGATAAGCCGTGCGCGGGGATACTTTTCTAGCCCGTCTCGGCTTATCGTTTTAATTTTTTCCCAGCGGTAAGCATAGGTGTTGAATGAGCCCGGGGATGAAATATAATGCCTTTGGCTATTCATTATTGTATATACATCCGGTGACTGAGGTGTGCGAAAAAGCCCGCTACTAGGCGTATAAACAGTATTGGAAATACCGGCAACAATTACGCCACCCGTGCCAACTATGCCGTCACCCAAGCCGGAATTAGCTCCCCCAGCGATTGATTCAAGCGAACCACCACTGCCGTTTATAAATCCGCTATAGCGCGGGCGGACTGTAATTCTATCATCCATGATAAAACTCATGCAAGCATGGCGTGGTGCTCTTTCCGCGTAATAAATATCCAGAGTATGAATGCCTTGGCTAAGAACGGGCTTATATGATTTTTTAATACTGGGATGAATACCTCTTAAATCGGTTAACAGGTTTCCATCTATAAATACCCACGAATCATCATCTGATCTAATGTCATAAGAATAGATACCGTCTAAAGGAACCTCTAAGTAAGCGCTCCAATGAACGGAAAAATAATGAGGATCACCCGGTAAACTAGAGTTAATCGGGAAAAAATTACAGCCGAATTTTAAATTTGGGTCAATACGGTCAAAGACAAAATTCGCGCTATTGTACCAGCCGGTTTCAATCGGTCCGGTGGTCGGAATTTTTATTTTAACTCCGGGTGTGTCATTTCTCAAATTAAAATATTCGCCATAATACCCCAGACTGGAACCAAAATCGACACTGCTAACAGTGCTTTGTGGGGTACCTTGAGTACTGGTGGTTATATTATTTGTGCTTACGTTTTGGGTCCGTGTTTCAATAGTATATTTCTCTTCCAGTTTTTTGCCATACACATCTGTTAAATATACTGTGAGATTATATTTTGTGGCTGGCTTAAGATTTTCCAATACTGCTGTGTGATAAGTGTTGTAGTCCAAATCCTGGCTTTTTGTTTTAACGCCTGAGGCGGCCAAAGTAATTCTGCCTTTAGCCCAGCGGTTTGTTTTAAAACTAATAGTAAGTGAAGTGTCACCTACGTTGGGGTCGTCCAGACTGTTTGGACGAAAATCAGAAATCATTAATCCGGCTGGGTC